>CALARM010000823.1 GCA_937888925.1 uncultured Synergistia bacterium
CCAATGATATCATACCGGCTTTAGAATTATCATTTATTAAATTGTATATTTCGAAGAACATATCATTTCTTATGATCTCTGAAAGCCGTTCACAGCCCAGTAAGATTTCCACTGCCGGAATTATACGGTCTTTATTTGCCCCCGGTAAGAGATGCTGCGAAACTATAGCCTTAAGTTCCACAGAAAGCATATCTTTTATTTCTTCTTCATCGGAAAATAAATTCAGTATGGTATTTATAGCGCTTATAGAATCTGTTGCTGTTACAGTAATAAAGACCAATTTCCCTGTTTCCGCTGCAAGTAATGCCCGGTAAGCAGTGGCATGATCATTGCAATCACCTATAACTATAATATCGGGATTTTCTTTTATACTGAAATTTAAAGCACCTTTAAATGTTTCCGAGTGGATACCTATTTGCCTCTGTCTTATAATACTTTTTTTATAATGATGAATATATTCTATAGGATTTTCGATAGTAATAATATGAGAAGACCTTTCCTCATTTATTAGATTTAACATGGCATTCAGAGTGGTGCTTTTCCCGCCTTTTGGCGGGCTTGCAATTACTATCAGGCCGGATTTGTAATAAGTTAGCGATGAGATAATATCAGGCAGATTAAGATCTTTTAGAGATAGAATTACCGGCGGTATAAACCAGAAATTCACATTTATGCCATTGAGATGTTCATAAATATTTACTTTAAATCTACAGGTTTTTTCATTTCTGGTAAATTCATATATCATTTCCAGATTTTTATTATAAAGGAATGATCTACGTTGATTTTCCGTAAGCATATTATCAACGAAATACTGAGTGAAATCTGCTGTGATTATAGGAAGTTCCAGATTTTGTATCTCTTTATATATACGCATCACAGGAGGAGAGCTTACTGTTAAATATAAATTGGACGCTCCCCTGTCTATGGCCATTAATAAATAGTTTTCCAGTATGGTTTCATAATAGATACTCTGTTTTGTTTGCTTTTCATGTTCTTCTTCCTGCGGAATTTCCTCCTCCGATAACGGTTCTGGCATAACTTCTTCTTTATAAGAAGGAGTACCTTCAGGAGAAGCAGATGGCACTGTTTTTTCCTCTGCCTCTTCAGTAGTTACGGAAGATTTCCTGTAAGTTTTTTCCATTAAATAGTCATGTTCTTTTGATGTAAGATTATCGCCAGGTTCAGGGGAATAACTGCTAAATAGATCATCACTATAAGTAAGTTGAAGCCTGGATTGAATTTCTTCGTGAGCAATTTCTCCCGGAAAATATTCTTTTATAAAAATTTCCTTGAGTGGCTTTTCTTTTATTTTCCCTTCATAAATTTGTTCATCTTTTATATCCGGTTCTTTAATGGAAAATTCTTTTGTTTCCATACCGGTAACAGGTAAATGTTCTGCAGTTATTTCTTCTTCTGAAATTTCTTCTATGTCCGGCGTTCCTGACAGTTCTTCTGTCAGATAAGGATTCAATGGACTTTCTTTTTTCCTTAATCCAGAATAAGTGAAGATTTTGTTTAAATAAACTAACTTTGCGATTATCTCTCTTTTATTTGAATTTTTCGTATTGTAGAATATCTCATCTAATGTCTCGAAAAATTGATCGTCAAGGAGATCCCTGTAGTTATGAATCAGAACTGCAATTTCATTTGTAGAATCAGCTCTTATTAAGAAATAAGCCAGTAAAATATATTGCATCTCTTTTTCATATTTATGAAGCAATAATTCTTCCTGTTCTGCCTTATCTTCTTCGGGCTTTTTAAGCTCTTCTTCCTTTTGTAACAGGGCTTCTTCTGTTTTAAGCCTTTGTTCCTGTTGTTTTCTTAATTCCTCTAAAATTCCGAGGGATTCAAGTTCTTCCTGAGATGGCATATAAACAGGCACAATATTATCTCGAAGTCTCAAGTTGGTCATAATACTGTTAAGATAAGATAAATCATTGGCCAGCTTCTGATCATGCTCTATGGCAAATTGCATTTTATAATCAATTATTTCAAAAAATCTTTGATCTAATTTTGGCCTGTTAGTTAAAATAGCCGGTGTCAGGGAACTAAAATCTTTACTCAATAATTCTTGAATTAAACTCAGATAGATTCTGTCACCCGGAACATAATTAAATTTTTCATCTTCTTCTATCCAGTCATCTTCTACTACTTCTATTATTTCTACCTCTTCTTCGTCCCCTTCCCATTCACCATCCACTACTTCTATTATTTCTACTTCTTCTTCGAGTTTTTTCTGAAGTTTTTCTTCTTCGAGTTTTTTCTGAAGTTTT
>CALARM010000824.1 GCA_937888925.1 uncultured Synergistia bacterium
CTATCTTCTCTTTCCCTGCTGACCGTAATCTTTCATAACATATTCAAATCTCTTTTTATCAGTACACATCTTATAGGCATCTTCTGACGTGATATGTCCTTCAAGATGCAATCTTTTCAGTGTATCGTCAAGGGTACACATTCTATCTTCACCGCTTGTCTGCATGGTGGAATAAAGAAGTTTTGTTTTATCTTCCCTTATAAGATTGGCCACTGCAATCGTACCCATAAGGATTTCATATGCAAGGATCTGTCCGTTTCCGTCTTTTCTCCTTACAAGTGTTTGAGATATTATGCCTCTTACAGTATCTGCCAGAAGATTTCTGATCGTACTTCTATGTTCTTCAGGGAAAAAATTAACATATCTGTCTATAGTTTCCGTGGCAGTTCTTGTATGAAGTGTGGCAATTACAAGAGGCCCTGTTTCTGCCAGTCTTAATACCATTGATGCTGTTTCCATATCTTTAATCTCACCGATATAGACCACATCGGGATCTTCATTCAGGGTGCTCTGAATTGCATGGGGGAAATTACAGACATGAAAACCTATCTGTCTCTGATTTATCCTGCTCTTTTTCGGAGTAAATACAAATTCTATAGGATTTTCTATTGTTATTATATTATATGGAAATTCACTGTTTATCATTTCTATCATAGAAGAAACAGTAGTGCTTTTACCATGTCTTGCCCTGCTTGTTACAAGGACGAGACCGCTCTTATTTCTGGCAAGATCTTCCGCCACAAGAGGCAGCCTGAGTTCCTGCATTGTAGGGACTCTGGTAGGGATAACCCTCAATATTACCGCTTCACCGGTAAGCTGTGTATAAACATTGACTCTTACCCTTGACGACCCCGGTATATCTGCACCAAAATCTATATCTATAAGTTCTTCCGAATAAAATTTACTCTTCTGATAATCATCTGTAAGATCATTTATAAGTCCGAGAACTTCTTTCTGAGGAATAACTCCATATTCACCGGCAAATTTAAATTGTCCATACAGCCTGTAACAGGCAACACTGTTACTGTAAATATGTATGTCAGAAGCTCCTGCTTCTATTAATTCCGTAATTAGTTGTAATATCTTATCTGATTGTATCATAAAAAAACCTTCTTTAAATAAGTGTTAGTGATGTGTAACACATGAAGAATGTTACCTGCTTTCTATGGATAAAATAAATTTCAAGGAGCTAATCAAAAATCCTGCCTGTGGAAGTAGTGAAAAGTGAAAAGAACAGGATATTATTCACTATTCACTCCAATCAATAATCTGATGTTCCAACAGTTTACTTTCAACAACGTTTCTAAAATCCATAAATTCCTCAATATTTATAACCTCACTTTTAGACTCCATGGTAATTATAAAATTAGAAATACTGCCCCTGCTGCTGAATTCCCCGTCAATCTGTCCGAGCATATAAAATAATGTATCGAGAAAATAAGGAGAAGTTTTTCCTTCTGAGAAGGCAAGCAAATCTTCCATAGACGGTGTCCAGATCTTTTCTTTTTTCTCCTTACCATTTATTTCTATTTTATCACGTGTATTTATTCCCTCTTTATCTTTTCTCTCAAAGATATATTTATCTCCTTTATTATAAAGGTCAAGTTTTCTGTTATATTCATCCAGTTCTCTGTAATAATTATGGAGATCCATATAATATTGAATATCATATTTATTACCATCCAGTTCAGACAGTCCCTGTGGACTTATGTCAGAACTTTCCTTTACCGATGGTATGTCTTCTTTTCTCTCGAAAATATCTTTTTCTCCTTCATTAAATAAAGCAAGTTTACGATTATATTCCTGAGTGTCTTTATAATACTGACCAAGTTGTTTATAATATTCCATATCATATTTAGCCCCGTCTGCCGCACTTAAACCTTCGGCACTGAGTTCGTAACAATCAACAGGGCCCCGTGTATTCCGTTTAAATATATCAGTTTCACCTGCATTAAAACGTTCAAGTTTTCTCTCATATTCCTGGCTGTCTCTGTAGTAATCGGACAGGTCTTCGTAATATTTAAAATCATAACGATAACTGTCCAGAGTGGCCAGAGCGTCGGGACTCAGTTCATAACTTTCTCTCACACAGGTCATTATCTGATCTTTTCTATTGAATATATTAACATCGCCTCTATTGAAAAGATCCAGTTTTTTATTATATTCTTCCATTTCTATATAATAATTGCTTAAATCTTCATAATATTTCATATCATATCTATGTTTATCTGCTATGGCAAGGGATTCTGCACTGAGACCTGCGTAATCTCTTCCGAAAGCTATATCTCTTTCTTTTCTCTTAAAAACTTCTTTATCTCCTTTATTAAAAAGTTCCAGTTTCTTCTCATATTCTTCCATCTGTCTGTAATATTCCGCAAGATCAACATAATACTGAAAGTCATATTTATTTTCGTCCGATGCGGCAAAACCTTCGGCACTGATAGATGATACGTCTTTAGGATCAGGGAAAGACTCTTCTTTTCTTGTAAATATTTCCTTATCTCCCAGTTCGAAAAGTCTCTTTTTACGGTCATAATCAGCTTTCTCTTTATAATAATTGCTCAGATCGACATAATAATTCAATTCATATTTATTTTTATCCATATGGCTCAATGCGTACGCACTCAGGTCTGACATATCTGAATCCATATAGAGGTCATAACAGAAAGGGGGAATGGAAAAATGGGATGCTTTATTACTTTTTTCCATGGAAAAATTTTCGTCTATTTTCTTGATTTTTTGATAATAATAATCTACAGGCATATAAAAATTTACTTCATACCTGTTATTAATCATGCCTACTGTTTCAATGACATTCTGTTTCGATTGTCCTGTTCTTCTCATAAGTTCCTCCTATCAGGAGTTATCCCGAAGGAAAAATTAACTCTTATATAAAGATTATCGGAAGATTTATCTTTATCTGCAACCTCTCTGACAGGTTTTATAAATGGCACTGATATGCCGAGCATTGCGTTGATCCAGATTTCACCGTCCAGGAGCAGATTATAGAAGGGATTCTTCATCAGTTTTAAATGTGATACAGGAGAATTAATCATACTGTAAAGGGGATGCTTTTTCATTATATTTCTGTATATATCCGGTGGCAGAAAAACTTTTTTCTCATCTCCGTCTCTGGAAATTTCACAGGAGCCATCGGAATGAATAGTTTTTATGAGTTTATAACCTTCCGGCCCTTCTGTCACAACCATTCCCATACCTTTATAAGGATAGCAGACTGCTTTTTCACCTGCATAATTTGCCCATTTTTTTGTAAGACTTACTGTACCGTCGGGAAATAATCTTCCACGTTTTACAGACTTATCCCTGTATTTCATTTCATATAACATAGAACCATCGGCATATCTGACAGTACGGCGTTTTTCCTGTCCCGGAAATAAAGTAATAATTTCTCCTGTTTTATCTGGGAAATTATATATTTTTTTAATGGTATTATCGGGATATTTTATTGTATCAACAGAACTTTCATCCGGATAGGAAGAAATTTTCCTTACCACTCCGTTCTTATATCTGTATACCCTGTTTACCTTCCCATCAGATGATGTTTCTTTCATATACAGAACCTCTCCGGAAGGAGTCCAGGACAATTCTTTACTGTTTCCTTTATTATCTACAAGGGTTCTTCTTCCCTCTCCGGATGGATATAAAGTAAAAGAGGCTTCTCTGACACCATATTTTGCCCATGTCAGGTTAACCCTGTTGTCTTTAAAAATTTGTTCTTTATATTCTCTTCCGCCTGCTTTGTTAAAATTATATATCAGTGTTTTTTCATTATCTGTAAGCAGTACCTTTACATTACCATTATCATATTTTACTTCATTCATAGTAATTCTGTTATTATCTTTATAATAAATTCTATGAGTCAGAAGGAACTCATCGGGCTGTCTCAATTTAAATATTCTTTCTTCTGTTTTATAATTTACCGCATCTTCTACTGACAGGCCGTCTTCATATGTAAGGATCTTCTGTTCACAGTGCTTCCTGTAAATAACATGAGTATATTTAAAAGAATTACTTAAATCTGAAAGGACTCTCTTTTTATAATCAGGTAAATTTGTTACAGACTCTATCATGCCATTTTTATAAATACGCTCTACTTTTCTTTCTTCTCCTTTTAAGAAATACATTTCCTGGGCCGGTTCTTTCGGCAATCTTCTTCTTTCTTCATAAAAATTTTTGAATATATCAGGACAGGATATGGATTTAATATTAAATCCATTTTTAAGGATATAGTCAGGTTTAAAATGTAAAGCCCTGGATAAAAAAGCTTCTTCTGTAAAGTCTCTTAAAAAACCCTGTATTTTATTTTTCGTATCAGTTAATTTTATAGTTCTGTCCGTTGCCGGTATTGATTTAGTAATTTTTAACATCTGAGTCCCGTCTTTACAGATATTGATAGATTTTATTTCCCCTTCGTCTCTGTTTTCCGAAGAATAAATCTTATCTATCACAGAGGAAGAAAAGCGAATATTTCTATCTATAAGGAAATCTTTTTCAAATATAGAATTACTGTCTGAGTCTATATTTATTTCTTCGTCCTCTTCTTCATCATTCTGCCGTTCCTGTTCTCTTTTCCTTCCGTTCTCCCGTCCGTCTTCCCGGTCATCGTGCCTGTTATCGCCATGACTTCCGTCTCGATTTTCTTCATAATTTTTTTCTTTATCTTCCGTGGTTTTTGCAGAACTCTTATCTACTTTTATTTCTTCCTGTTTATATTTTTCTAATCTCTTTTCTTCCTGTTCATTCTTAACTTTTTTATCATATTTCTCTTTATTTTCTTCACCTCTGAGGGCGCTCTGATCCTGTTTTATTTCTTCCCCCTTTTTTTCCGTTCTCGTCTTTTCTATTTTCTCTTTCCTGATTTCTTTACTTTCTCCGGCCTGTTTCTCCTGTTTTTTATCTTCTTCTAATTTCTTCGTTTCTTCTTTCTTATCTGAAATATCTTTCTTTTCTTTATTCTCAGAACCAGTCAGTTTCTTTTCCTCACCCGATTTAACTTTCTCTTCCTTATCAGAAATTTTCTCTTCTTCACTTTTCACTGACTTATTTTTATCTGAAATTTCCTTCTCAGGAACTTTCTCTTCTTCACTTTTCACTGACTTGTTTTTATCTGAAATTTTCTCTTCTTCAACTTTAACCGGCTTATTTTTCTCTGAAATTTCCTTCTCTGAAACTTTCTCTTCGTCACCTTTACCTGACTTATTTTTCTCTGAAACTTTCTCTTCGTCACTTTTACCTGACTTATTTTTCTCTGAAATTTCCTTTTCTAAAAGAACTTCTTTACGTTCAAATTGTTTTTCTTCAATTTGCTCGTCTTTATGCTGATAAACTGACGAACCAATATATTTTTCAACAGAAGTCTCTGTTGATGCAAGACCTGTTCCTCCTTCTTCCGACCTGGCAGAGAGCTGATTACCGGAGGAAATTTCTTCTTTAAAAGATTTATTCTGTTCGCCTGTAAGTACATATCCTTTTTCTTGCTGATTATTCATGGGAACAGGCCTGTGAAACTGATACTCTCTTATTGACGTTCTGGAGCTTTCCTGAAGAACATCTTTAATAGCTTCAACAGGAGCAAATCCGGAAGCCCGTCCGATTTTGCCTGCAGGAGAAACATGTTGTTCATTTCCATTACCAGCTGAAGATTTTCTTCTGGAAGAACTACTGGTTCTAATTCTTCTCGGATCCAGGATGGAAGGCGAAGCAGGTATTCTGGCCCTTTCAGGGTCAGATTTTAAAACAGTATTTTCTTTTCCGGAAGGTTTCAGGAAAGAATCTGTTTTTTTATCGATAAATTCCTTGTAAGGTCCGTGCTTTACAGGTAAAACAGAAGCAGTTAATAAATTTATTCTCTCTTTAGATTTTGCAATCAATTCTGCCTTTGCGGGAACAGGTTCAGGCTCATCCGGAAAAAGTTTACCGGAGATAAAAGGTTTCGTAATAGATTCGTTTTTCCCTGTTTCTAAATTTTTCTTAATCTCTCCAGACAGGGACTGTTTGCTGACAGGTTTTAGATTATCCAGGATTTCTTTTTTTAACGACCCGGCAGGGTCTGAAAATTTTAGCTCTAATGGTTTTTCTAAAAGTTCTTTTTTTGTCGCCACAACAATTTCCGAAGGTTTTATCTCTAAAGGTTTTTCTAAAAGTTCTTTCTTTATCGCCACACCAATTTCCGAAGGTTTTATCTCTAAAGGTTTTTCTAAAAGTTCTTT
>CALARM010000825.1 GCA_937888925.1 uncultured Synergistia bacterium
ATTATATGTTAATTTTTAACCACGTAACATTTGCCCTGTTTCCCCCGAAATACCCGAGGAAAAATTAGAGGATTCTATAGGTTTTAAATTTCCCAAAATTTTGGCTCTTTCTTTGCCTTAAAAACGGGAATTTTTTTTCGATAAAAAACCTTTATTTAATTAAGATACTTCATTTTTTCTATGGGAAATTTTATCCCTTTGAGGGATTTTACCCTATATGTAGGTGCAGCTGGTGCTTTATGAGATACTGGAACTGAAACTGGAGCATCAACTATTCTGCCTTTTTCAATTCCCTCTTCCATGTCAAAACACTGTAAAGTTCCATAACCTAAACAGGCGAGTGCTCTGCCTATAGATGCCGTTTCCGCTTTGGCCAGATAATCTGGAAAGGTTCTCTTTTCTTCCATTTGTATACCTGAACTTCTATGCCTGCCCTGGGCATCGAATATATCAGCCTGAGCTATGGCAATTCCTTTCTCAATATCCACCTGTATAATCTTGGTCTGAATATCCCAATCAGGTTTTTCCTGCCTGAACCAGTGGACACGGTATTTTACTTCAAGATAATCTTTTCCTTTTACCTTCATAAGGTGATTCTGCGGATTGAATTTGTTATTATTATTCATTATATTCTCCTCCTTTATAATATTAATTTGAGTCTTTATGGCTGATTTGTTTACCCTGGGTGCTTTTTTAAGAACTGCTATGATATGTTTGCACTTTAATTGATATTCCCTGTAGTTATTGAAATCTTTACAGGTGCAGTATATAATTCCTGTTTCAATATCTTTATCGACATTATATGTAGATGCTTTCTTGATATTGTTGACTGTGTAACCCTTTTCGGCTTTTGTTACGATCAATTGTTCCTTTTCCTTTTCATAAGTTTCATACCTTTTCCTTTGTAAATTATCAATGTCTATCTTTTTCATGGCAATAAACTCCTTTCTTGTTTACGCATCTATAATGGTTTTAATCACATGCCTATAGGCTTGGAGCCTACCGCGGTTATACCAATAACTACCTGAACGGGTGTCCCCGTTTGCTTCAAATTCACTCACAACCTGTCGTAGATGGTGAATGTATAAACTAATCGCAGCATTAATTTTAGCCTTTATATATTCATCAACATGTAGCTTTTTGAGACGCTGTGCTTCTCTCCAGACCTCGATTTTGTGCAGGCAGTGAGGTAGCTCTTTTCCTTTATCACAACTGCATAAAACAACACCAGCAACCCTTGATACTGTAAAGGATTTCTTTATTTTGAGATCATCTACAATGTATGCGTTGCGGACTTTTCTTACAATTAAAGAATTAGGTAAATTTAGATAGTCTGGTATTTCTGGTTCTGCCGGAGGTTTTGGTTGAAGATGTTGATACTTCTCTTTTAAAGATTCGATTACTTGTGATAGTAATTCCATAGAATAATCTTTCCTTTCATAATAAAAATGAGGCATAGCAAATGCTTATGCCTGTTCTTCTTCTAAATCGCACTGTCCATGTGGACACTCAAAAATACATTCTGGGTGACGTCCGCCACAAATGAGACATGACCAGAATTCCATGAAGGATCACCTCCTGTTCATAGTGAAATAGATTAATAAATGAGTGGTTAAATAAATTGATAATCAGTTGTTTATATGAGGTTTACGCTGTGGTCAAATTGATAACTTCAGGGTCATTTACGTTCTGACCATAGATGTGTGCAGTAAGTTTTCCGTGGTATAGGCAGATATTTATACAGATAGAGTTTTGATTGCAAGAGAAAGAAAGGCAGTCCTGTTCAATTTCTACGTTACAATCAATCTCAGTTTGTCCTTCTGTAAGTTTTGAATGTATAATCATTTTGTCACCTCCTACTATTGATTTGTTAAGACACAGTTTTATGGCACCTGGAGCTCTTCTATGGCCATAACTTCTTCATTATAGTCACACTCGATACAGACAAACCATATCCCATCTTCGGCCAGATATAAAACTGTTCCACATAATGGGCAAAACATAGTGATTCTCCTTTCTTTATAAGCTTTTGTTCTTACAGGTTTTTACTCGGCATCATAAGTATCAATAATCTGCATCTCCATAGCTGTTGCGCACACAAGGCATATTCCATGAGAATCTGCGACAAAGCCTGGTATGTCTGGTATTCTTACACCATCGATTATTAGACTACGGCACCAGGCACATTGATGAACTATTTTTGTTTCTGACATAGTAGCCATTGATAAATTCCCTCCTTTCTAAATAAATAGATAAAGCCCCACTGTAAAACGGGTGGGGCTCGTTCAAAAGTTTACAATGTTTAATACAATATCCTATTCCATGTAGTCGTGGGAGCTATTTCATACCCCTTATGGGTCTTCTCGGGAAATACTTAAAGGTAGTTAATATTTAAAGGATATCTCACAAATAATGAAGAATGTATAAATGTTTTAATATATAAATGTTTTACAGATAAAATTAAATAACAGAGGTCAAGAGAAATATGCTTATCCAGGATATTAAGCCAAATGCAATAATCTATGGGCCTTTATTTAAGGAGCCGGTCCAAGTCAGTGTTGTTGTATCTATGGGGGATTCTGTTAAACTTATAGGTAAGGGACTTAATACAGGTGTTTTTTATGATCCTGTTTTATCTCCAGAACAGGTATCTTCTCTTTCTTCCACTCCTGAAGAAGAACCATTTACCGGAGAGCCTGAACATTTCCGTCTTGGTATTGAAGCTATGAGACTGGGGCTTGCCTATGAATATGACCCGTATTTTACTCTGTCCATTGCCAATATCCATCCATTGCCCCATCAGCTTGAGGCTGTGTATGATTATTTCCTGAAACTTCCCAGTATAAGATTTCTTCTGGCTGATGACCCAGGCGCAGGTAAGACCATAATGGCAGGCCTTCTTATAAAAGAATTAAAGATAAGAGGTTTAATCAGGAGAGTTCTTATTATTACTCCTGCTAATCTGACTTTTCAGTGGCAGAGAGAAATGAAGGATAAGTTTCGTGAGAAGTTCCTTATTGTAAAAGGTGATGTCCTTCGTTCTAATTATGGGGCAAATCCCTGGCAGGATAATAATATGATTATAACATCTGTCTCCTGGGTAGCACATATTGAAGATGCAAAAGAAAGTCTTATGAGAAGCACCTGGGATCTTATTATTGTAGACGAAGCTCATAAAATGAGTGCATACAGTAAAGAGAAAAAGACCCTTACATATCAGTTGGGTGAGGCATTATCTTCGAGAACTGACCATTATTTACTTATGACAGCCACTCCTCATAAAGGAGATCCTGAAAACTTCTGCCTTTTCCTTGAACTTCTGGATAAAGAGATATATGGTGATGTTAAGAGCCTGCAGGAAGCTATGGAAAATAGAGAAGCTCCCTTCTATCTTCGTAGAGTGAAAGAGGCTCTGGTGAATTTCCCTGATCCTGAGACAGGTCAGGTGCTGGCTCTTTTTACAAAGCGTAATGTGGAAACTATTGAATTTCAGATTAATGAACAGGAAATGGATTTTTATGATGCCCTGACCCGTTATGTGGATGACCAGTCTATAAAAGCTTCTTCTGATTCTTCTGCTAGAGGCCGTGCTCTCGGTTTTACTATGGCTATGCTCCAGAGAAGATTTTCTTCAAGTACTTATGCTGTAAGAAGAAGTCTTGAACGTATGAGAGAAAGGCGTGAACATATCTTAAAAGACCCTGAGAGTTATCGTAAAGAACAGATTACAAAGAAACTGCCTGATGATTTTGATGAACTGACAGAAGAAGAACAGATGGGTATAATATCTCAACTTGAAGAGGTAGTAGCATCATATAATCCCTTTGAGCTGAGAGAAGAAATATCACAGTTAACTAAACTGATTGACCATGCGAGGCTTCTGGAAAAGAATGAGATAGAATCAAAACTTGTGAAGTTAAAAGATGTTCTCACTGATAAAGGAATCTTCAAAGACCATAAGATGAAACTTCTTATATTTACAGAACATAAAGATACACTTGATTATCTGGTAGAGAAATTAACTTCCTGGGGATTAGCTGTTACACAGATACATGGCGGTATGAAAGTAGGAGATAGGAATACTCCCAATACACGTATACATTCAGAAAGAGCTTTTAAAGAAGAGTCGCAGGTTATGGTTGCAACGGAAGCTGCCGGCGAAGGTATTAATTTACAGTTTTGCTGGTTTATGATTAATTACGATATTCCATGGAATCCGGTCAGACTTGAACAGCGTATGGGCCGTATTCATCGTTATGGTCAGGATAAGGACTGCCTTATCTTTAATTTTGTCTCTGTAAATACAAGAGAAGGCCGTGTTCTTGCCAAGTTATTTGAACGTATAAGAAATATAGAGAAAGACCTTGATCCTAAACGTACCGGCAAAGTGTTCAATGTCCTGGGTGATATATTCCCATCAAATCTTCTGGAGAAGATGTTAAGGGATATGTATGCTCATAATCTTACAGAGAAAACTATTACTGACCGTATTGTAAAAGATGTAGATACAGAAAGGTTCCGTAAAATTACTCACAGCACTCTTGAAGGACTTGCAAAGAAGGAATTAAATCTGGCAGCTATTATAGGTAAGAAAGAAGAAGCCAAAGAAAAGAGACTTATACCTGAAGTAATAGAAGATTTCTTCATAAAGGCATCTCCTCTGGTGGGGGTATCTCCTAAAGAAGTTAAGAGGGGGCAGCATATTTATACACTCGGTAAGATTCCTAGGACTCTTCAACAGATAGGTGATAGGCTGGAACATCTTTATGGTAAACTCGGAGATGAGTATAAAAGAGTGGTCTTTGATAAATCTTTGCTTAAAGATGATGCAACACTGAACTGGGTTACACCCGGTCATCCTCTCTTTGAGAGTGTGAGGGAATTTATACTGGAAAGGGTAAATAAGGATTTACTTAACGGTGCAATCTTCTATGACCTTCACACAGGCAGGCCCTTAAGGCTGGATGTATTTACTGCTTCTGTAAAAGACGGGAGAGGTAATACCCTGCATAAGAGGCTTTTTGTATTACAGACAGATATGGATGGAAAAATGTCTGTCCGCCAGCCTGCTCTTTTCCTTGATTTAATACCATGCAATAATAAGAATGAGAAGATACCTGATGCCGGTAATCTTCCTGGAAGAGACAGAATAGAACAGGCTCTTTTTGAAGAGTCTTTAAAACCATTCCTTGAGGAGATTATAGGACAGAGGAATAAGGAAATCGAAACAATAGCCAGACATCTTGAAATCAGTATGGCAGAGCTTATTAACCGTCAGAATATGCGTATGGCTGAATTATTTGACCGTCAGGTTTCCGGTGATAAAGATCCTCTTGTAGCTGCAAATATGAAACAGGTAGAGGACCGTATAGATGAATTAAATAACAGGCTTGAACGAAGAAGAGAGGAACTGGCAAAGGAAAGGAACTGTACTGTATCTGATATTCGTCATCACGGAAGAGCCTGGGTATTGCCTCATCCAGAAAGGGATTCTCCTGTAATTAAAGATCTGGTCAGGAATGATGAGATTGAGCGTATTGCCATAGAAGCTGTGACAAAGTATGAAAATGAAAGAGGCTGGAGGGTTCAGAGTGTTGAATCTGAGAATAGAGGGTTTGACCTTATATCCCGTAAACCTCATCCAGAGGACCCTGATACTGCTATAGAGGTTAGATTTATTGAAGTTAAAGGCCGTGCATTTGTTGGAGATATAGCTTTAACTCCAAATGAATACAGGACTGCAGAAAGATTAAGAAATGATTATTGGCTTTATGTTGTATATAACTGTGCCAGTAAACCTGAGATTAATATACATAGAGATCCTTTCACTTTAGGATGGACTCCTATAATAGAACATTATAGAATAAGTGCTAACAAAATACTGGAGGAGAATAAATGAATAATACTGTCAGATATCCTAAAAGACTTATAGAAGTGGATTTGCCGATTAAACGCATTTCTGCTCAGGCTACAAGGGAGAAGTCTATAAGGCATGGTCATATATCTACGTTACATATATGGTGGGCAAGGCGTCCTCTTGCTGCCTGCCGTGCTGTGTTATGTGCTGCTCTTTGGCCAGATCCGGCAGATCCTCTCTGTCCTCCTCAGTTTCTTGATGTTGCAAGGGATTTAATGAAGAAATGGGCAAAGGAACATCTATCTTTGCTTACAGGAGAGAGTTATAGAGATTTTGTTATATATCAAAAGAATCCTTCTAAGCTTGATAATAATGATGAATTAAGAAAAGCCCTCCTCCATTTTATTGCAGATTTTTCTAACTGGGATCATTCAACGAATGAATTCTTTCTTTCTACCAGCAGAGAATTGACTCAGTCCGCCCATGAGGCCCTTGGAGGCATACCCGGGACAAAACCTCTTGTTGTTGATCCTTTTGCCGGTGGTGGTGCCATCCCTCTTGAAGCTCTGAGGGTAGGAGCAGATACCTTTGCAAGTGATCTTAATCCTGTGGCTGTATTACTCAATAAAGTGGTTCTGGAATATATTCCGAAATACGGCCAGAAACTTGCCGATGAAGTTCGTAAATGGGGTGAATGGATAAAGAAAGAGGCAGAGAAAGAGCTTGCAGAGTTTTACCCTAAAGATCCTGATGGTGCTACTACTATTGCATATCTATGGGCAAGAACTATTACCTGTGAAGGACCAGGCTGTGGTGCAGAAGTGCCTTTAATGAGAAGCCTGTGGCTTGCAAAGAAAAGCAGCAAATCTGTAGCTTTAAAAATTGTCCCTGATATTGAAAATAAGAGAGTGAATTTTGAAATTATTCAGGATGCTACATCCAGAGATGTTAAAGACGGTACCGTAAAAAGAGGATCTGCTACCTGTCCCTGTTGTGGTTACACTACGCCTGTTTCGTCTGTTAGAATACAGCTTAAAGCCAGAAAAGGTGGTGCTGATGATGCGAGATTATTCTGTGTTGTAACAACAAGACCGGGACAACAGGGACGATTTTACCGATTACCCGATAAAAGAGATATGGAGGCTGTAAACAAAGCCAGAGAGGAACTGGAAAGAAGAAAAAGAGAGCATAAAGAAGATTTAAGTCTTGTGCCAGATGAACCTACGCCTTCCAGTAAAGGCCATCGTGCTGTTTCAAGTGCTGTTATTTATGGATTAGAAAACTGGGGTAATATATTTACTATAAGACAGCTACTATCCTTAACCACTCTTTCAGGACTTGTAAAAAATATGCAAACAGACAGAAATGACACATGCCTGGAGATGGCAGTAAAAACCTGTCTGGCCCTTACCATTGACAGGCAGGCCAATACATTAACATCATTATCGAGATGGCATTTAACAGGAGAAAAAATTGAAGGACTGTTTGCCCGTCAGGCGATTCCAATGGTCTGGGATTTTGTAGAAGCAAATATTTTATCTGATTCTACAGGCTGTTTCGATGGTGCATTAAACTGGATTTTAGGAGTTTGTGAAAAAGAAGCTATTTTGAAAAACAATGGCCAAGTCTGTATTTCTTCTTCTATTTCCCATCCTTTGCCTGATGATTCTTGTTTTGGCTTTTTTACAGATCCTCCATATTATGATTCTGTACCTTATGCAGACCTGGCAGATTTCTTTTATGTATGGCTTAAAAGAACTATTTCTTCTATTTATCCCGAAATATTTTCTGATTATCTTACACCGAAGGAAGAACAGGCAATTGTCTGGCATCCAGGTAATTTAGATGAAAAAAGAGATTTTGAAAGAAAAATGTGTATGTCTATGGCAGAAGGAAAACGTATTTTATCACCTCTTGGGATAGGGCTAGTAGTTTTTGCACATAAATCTACCAGCGGTTGGGAAGCTCAATTACAGTCTATGATCGATGCAGGATGGATTATTACCGGTTCCTGGCCAATAGATACAGAAATGTCAGTTAGAGTTAATGCACACGGTACAGCTGCTCTCGCATCATCAGTTCATCTGGTTTGCCGTCCCCGTGAAAATCCTGATGGCTCAATAAATTCTGATAATACAGGCGACTGGCGTGATGTTCTCTATGAACTTCCTATAAGAATCCATGAATGGATGCCCCGGCTTGCTTCAGAAGGAATAGTTGGAGCAGATGCTATATTTGCCTGTCTGGGGCCTGCTCTTGAAGTATTTTCCCGTTATAGTCATGTGGAAAAGGCCAGTGGAGAAGTTGTAACTCTACGTGAATATCTTGAATCAGTATGGGCTGCAGTATCAAAGGAAGCTCTTAATATGATTTTCTCCGGTGCAGATGCTTCAGGCTTTGAAGAAGACTCACGTCTTACTGCTATGTGGCTCTGGACTCTTTCTACAGGCAACGGTAAAGAAGCAGCAGTAGTAACTGATGAAGAAGAGGAAGTTGAAGATGAGGAAGCTGAAACCAGTAAAAAGAAGCCTGCTGGAGGATTTACCCTTGAATATGACACTTCAAGGAAGATTGCCCAGGGGCTTGGAGCACATATGGACAAACTTTCTTCTGTAGTAGAGATAAAGGGAAATAAAGCAAGGCTCCTGCCTGTATCGGAAAGGGCAAAATTCCTCTTCGGTAAGGATTCTTTACTGACTCCAAAACAGAAGAAGAAAAATAGCCAGCTTCCTTTAAAAGGATTTACTTCTGGAGAGAATGTAGTGGAAACTGGTAATACAGAAGAAATAGATGAAAGAGAAACAGGTGATATTACAAGACCTGAAGCAGGTAATACCGTTATGGACCGGCTCCATCAGGCAATGCTTCTCTTTGGAGCAGGAAGAAGTGAGGCTCTTAAAAGATTTATTGTAGAAGACGGTATTGGCCAGGATATAAGATTCTGGAAACTTGCCCAGGCATTTTCTGCTTTATATCCTTCCGGCACAGAGGAAAAGAGATGGATAGACGGTGTTATGGCAAGGAAGAAAGGACTTGGATTCTAATTATGGGTAAAGATATTTTATATAATGTTCTATCGGGTTTATCAGATAAGAATATAAGATTTGAAGATTTAAGAAACCTTCTTATTTCTTCAGGTTTTAGTGAGAGAATAAGAGGAGATCATCACATATACACAAAGAGTAATATTAGAGACATAATAAATATTCAGCCTCTTGGTAATGGCAAGGCAAAACCCTATCAGGTTAAACAGGTAAGAAGATTGTTCTTACGACATAAAATTCATAAAGAGGGGGAGAACGATGTATAAATATGAAATAATCATTTACTGGAGCGAAGAAGATAATTCTTATATAGCTGAAGTACCTGAATTGCCTGGATGTATGGCAGATGGAAAAACTTATGATGAAGTTATGAAAAATGTACAGGTCATTATGAATGAATGGATAGAAACTGCCAGAGAAACAGGCAGAGAAATACCGGAACCTAAAGGAAAACTTATGTATGCATAAGATAATATATGATAAGACATGTGGAAACTATGGATTTATCAGATAGAATTTCAACAGATCCTTCAATATGCCATGGGGAAGCCTGTATAAAAGGTACAAGAATTATGGTTTCGGTTATCCTGGATAATCTTGCTGCAGGAGTCAGTCAGGATGAAATACTTAAGAGTTATCCTGCATTAAAGAAAGAAGATATTCAGGCTGTTATAAAATACTCAACAACAATCACAAAGGATTAATCTTTAAAGAATGAGAGGAGTTCCTGTATGTCCAATATAAAACCCTGGTATAAAGTAGTTACACCGAGAGAAGATTTAAGAGAAGGTAAACCTCTTGATGCTTCAGAATTTGCAGTTCATCTGGATCAGGTACGTGACGGCAGAGCACCAAAGGATTATCAGGAGCCTGAGAGGTTCTTTGAAAGAACCTTCATGACTCAGAATATCATGTCTCTTTCATCAGAAGTGTTGAGGCGTCTCTCAGGAATAAAAACAGAGTCTTCTTCCATATTCAACCTGTCCACTCAGTTCGGAGGAGGCAAATCTCATACTCTTACTTTACTCTATCATCTGGCAAATAATGGTGATGCAGCAAAGAACTGGAGTGGTGTTACCAGATTGATGGATAAAGCAGGGGTTAATAAGATACATAAAGCAAATATAGCAGTATTTGTAGGAACAGAATTTGATTCTATTACAGGTAGAGGCGGAACTGATGGAACTCCTGTCCGTAAAACTCCCTGGGGAGAAATTGCCTATCAACTTGGAGGCGAAGAAGGCCTATCACTTGTGGCAGAACATGAAAAACAGATGATGGCTCCTGCCGGTGATGTTATAAGGAGGCTATTCCCTAAAGATAAGCCATGTCTCATACTTATGGACGAACTTATGAATTATGCCAGCAGAAACCGTAAAAGCGGCCTTTCTGCTCAGCTATATAACTTTATGCAAAATCTCTCTGAAGTAACCAGGGGAGAAGATAATGTAGTTCT
This sequence comes from uncultured Synergistia bacterium, assembly GCA_937888925.1. The sequence continues at coordinate 10,358 of CALARM010000825.1, forward strand.
TGCTGTATCCATACCTGCATCTGAACTTGAAATGACATCAGATGACCAGAATGATTATAACAGGCTGAAGAAATTAATGGATAGACTGGGGAAAGCAGTATTTATGTCTGCCGAGACAGAAACCTCTGAAATCATAAGAAGAAGATTATTTGAATGGAATCTAGCTGCCATAGGTACAAATGGCAGGGTTAATATAAGTAAAGATGCTGTAGAGACCTGTAAATTTTATGGTGAATGGATAAATACACACCGTCAGGAATTACCTGGATGGTTCCCTGTAGATTCTGCCCGTGAGGTCTTTGCATCCACTTACCCATTTCATCCTATGGCTCTTTCTGTATTTGAAAGAAAGTGGCAGGGACTTCCGAGATTTCAACAGACAAGAGGTATGTTACGTCTTCTTGCTCTCTGGGTTTCAAAGGCCTATCAGGAAGGATATAAGGGAGCTAATAAAGATCCTCTCATAAGTCCTGGAACAGCTCCACTGGATGATCCTATGTTCAGAGCTGCAGTATTTGAACAGTTAGGAGAGAACAGGCTTGAAGCAGCTGTAACTACTGATATATGCGGAAAAACAGAATCTCACTCAACCAGACTTGATAATGAGGCTGTAGATGATATTAAGAAGGCCAGATTGCACAGGAAAGTATCCACAGTTATATTCTTTGAATCCAATGGTGGACGGATTAAAGAAGGAGAAGCTACTGTTCCTGAAATAAGACTTGCAGTGGCAGAACCTTCACTTGATAAAGGGAATATTGAAACAGCCCTGGAAGCACTCACTTCTTCCTGCTATTACCTTTCCGTTGAAAAGAACAGATATAAATTCAGTATAAGACCTAACTTAAATAAACTCCTTGCAGACAGAAGGGCAAATGTTAAAGAAGATAAGATAATGGAACGGGTAAGAGATGAGATAAAGAAAACCTTTGAAGCAGGTGGAGGAGTAATAGATAAGGTTTATTTCCCGGAAAAGAGTAAAGAAGTGCAGGATAGGCCTGTATTATCCCTTAATATCCTTTCTCCTGATCACCCTATGGACGATAAATCTACTTTATCCCTTGTAGAATCTATAATAAAAGAGCATGGAACATCTGCCAGAACATTTAAGAGTGCTCTTCTGTGGGCTATTCCTGAGTCTTCTGCCAATCTTAAAGAAGAGGCCCGCAAGGTTCTTGCCTGGCAGGAAATAGAAAATGAAGCAGAAGAACTTCGACTGGATGACAGTCAGAAACGTCAGCTTTCTGAGAGTTTAAAGAAAGCTGTAAGAGATCTGAAAGAGTGTGTCTGGCGGTCTTATAAGTATGTGGTTCTTCTCGGAAAAGATAATACCCTGAGAATAGTAGATATGGGTCTTGTTCATTCCAGTGCCGCTCCTAATATTACAAATCTTATTATAACCAGATTAAAGCAGGATGGAGATATTGAAGATGCTATAGGACCTAATTTCCTTGTCCGTAACTGGCCTCCTGCTTTTAAAGAGTGGAGTACCAGATCTGTAAGGGATGCCTTTTTTGCTTCTCCTCAGTTCCCCAGGTTACTTCAGCCGGAGAATCTTAAAGATACCATAGCAAGAGGAGTTACGAATAAGAATATAGGTTATGTGGGTAAATTATCTTCCGGTGATTATGAGCCATTTTATTTCGGTGTATCCATAAATAAGGCTGATATAGAGATTTCTGATGATATGTTTATAATCACTGAAAAAACAGCTATGGATAATATAGAACCTCCAAGGCCGGAATCTTTAGATATATCACCTAGAAGTGTTAAACTGGAAACAGGTGAGAGTATTACCTTTACAGCCAGTGTATATGATCAGCATAATAAACCTTTTACTACAGGTAAGGTTGAATGGGATGCTACCGGTGGTACTATAGATGAAAATGGAACATATAAAGCCGGTGAAGACCCTGGAAGTTTCATTATCACTGCCAGATGTGGGAATATTTCTCAGACATTATATATCAGTGTTATAACTAAATCTGATATGCCAGAGACTCCTGTAAATAAACCTGTTGCTACTCCGACTGATGGTACAATTATATGGAACGGTGTTATTACTCCTCAGAAATGGATGAACTTTTATACCAAAGTCCTGGGAAAACATCATGCAAATAAGAGTCTTAAATTAACTGTTCATTTTGAGATTAAGCCTGAAGGTGGAGCAACAGCACAGAATATAGAGGATATCCGTACAGCTTTAAAGGAACTTGGACTGAATGATAGTATAGAAACAGCATAATATAGACCCGGTGGGGCACGTTCAAAAGTTTAAAAGCCAGTAAGAATATACTTATC
>CALARM010000826.1 GCA_937888925.1 uncultured Synergistia bacterium
TATCCCAATCTGGATACTGCATCGGAAGCAGTCAGACTCGGTGCTTTCGACTATCTTGCCAAACCTGTAACACAGGATATACTCCTTAAAACTGTAAAACTGGCACTGGAGCATAAAAATATTATTGATGAAAAAGATAGATATCGTTCAAATCTTGAGGCTATTTTTCGAAGTGTAAAGGATGGAATTATTACTGTAGATAAAGACCTGAATATTATAGAAATCAATGATTCCGTAAAAGCTATATGCAGCCTGTCCGAATCTTCTAAAGGAAAACCATTCAACTGTATGGGATGTAACGGCAAAATATGTTTTGAAGCACTCAGTAAAACAATTATAGAGAAAAAAGCTGTAGAAGTATACCGCATTGAATGTCAGTCCATACATAAGGCAGGGCAGGTGGTAAGTCTGAGTATAACACCCCTTATAGGACGTAACGGAGAATTTTCAGGAGCCGTTATGGTAATAAGAGATGAAACAAGTCTGGTAAACCTGGAGAAAACAGTAAAAAAAAGACAGTCTTTTCATAATATTACAGGTAAATCGGAAAAGATGCAGCATGTTTATTCCCTTATAGAGGATCTCGCTCCAGTATCAACTACTGTCCTTATTACGGGTGAAAGCGGCACAGGGAAGGAGCTTGTGGCTGAAGCTTTGCATTATATGAGTCCAAGAAAAGATAAACCTCTCGTTAAAGTAAACTGTTCTGCCCTTACGGAAACTCTTCTGGAAAGTGAACTTTTCGGACATGTTAAAGGTGCTTTTACCGGTGCACTTAAAGACAAGGCAGGCAGATTTGAACTTGCTCATAAAGGAACAATATTTTTAGACGAAATAGGTGATATATCTCCTTCTCTTCAATTACGCCTTTTAAGAGTTCTTCAGGAAAAAGAATTTGAAAGAGTGGGAGACAGTAAGACAATACATGTAGATGTCCGTATTGTAACTGCTACAAATAAAAATCTCCATGATAAGGTTATATCAGGTGAATTCAGGGAAGATCTTTATTACAGGTTGAATGTAGTAGAAATAAATCTGCCTGCACTCAGGGAAAGAATAGATGATATACCGGTTCTGTCACGCTTTTTTATCGATAAATTAAACAGGAAACTTAACAAACATATCAGGTTTATTTCAGAAGATGTGCAGAACCTTTTTGCAGAATATCCATGGCCCGGTAATATAAGAGAACTTGAACATACACTGGAACATGCTTTTATACTCTGTCGCAGAGATATAATTACAGTAGATGATTTGCCTGCGAAATTTAAGAATTTTTTATCTCAAAAACCTCAGATTAAATCTGCCATAGACTATGAGAAAACGTCTATAATGGAAGCACTGAAAAAAACAGGGGGAAATAAAGCAAAGGCTGCAAGACTCCTTGGTATAAGCAGAAGGACTATTTATAGAAAGATAGAAGGATTCTCTTAGAAAGTATTATAGAAAGAGAGGGGGGTATTTATGATACCTTCGGATAATTACAGGCAGGTCTTTAAAGAAGAAGCATATGAACTTCTCAGAAAGCTTGAAAAGTCTCTTCTTGAACTTGAAGAAAATCCTGTCGACGAACTTGTAGCAGATGTTTTTCGTGCAATGCATACGTTAAAAGGTTCCGGAAATATGTTCGGTTTTACCGATATAGGAACCTTTACTCATAATATAGAAACAGTTTTTGATCTGGTAAGAGACAGAAAGGTAACTGTTACAAGAGAACTTATAGATCTCTCTCTTTCTGCCTGTGATCAGATTCGCCTTATGCTCGATGCTTCAGATGGAGAAAATTTTCTGGAAGATGAAAACACAGGGTTTTTAACAGAGGCTTTTAAGAAATTAATACCACCGGGCAAAGGAGATAAAATAAAAGAAACTCCTGAAGTTGTTACAACACAACATAAAGAGATTATTACATATCACATATATTTTCACCCGGAATCAGATATTTTTAAGTCAGGAACGAACCCCCTTTATATACTGGATGAACTTATTTCTATGGGAGAATGTGAAATTCTTGCCTGTAAAACTATTCCTGAACTGAATGAATATGAACCTGACCTGTGTTATACGGAATGGGATTTACTCCTTACAACAGACAGAACTATAAGTGATATAAAAGAGGTTTTTATATTTCTTGAAGATAGCTGTGAACTCAATATAAGTGTTGCTGATAAGAAAGATATAGATATTATTGTTGACAGAAAAGCTTTAGCCAGAAAGGCCCTTGATAAGGTTATAGAGGAACAGACCGGCCAGAACAGGGAAACGGTACCGCAGGAAATAAAAATAAAACGCCATGACGATGATAGTGTTTCAAGTATCAGAGTTCCCTCTGAAAAACTTGATCAGATGGTGGATCTGGTTGGAGAACTTGTAATTGCTCAGGCAAGATTAAATCAGATCTCTCTGGAAAAAGATGATATGGATTTACGGGCAGTTGCCGAAGAAATGGCACGTCTTACAGAAGAACTTCAGGATAATACCCTTGGTATACGTATGCTCCCTATTGGAACAATATTCAGTAAATTCAGACGCCTTGTAAGGGATCTTTCAAAAGAACTGGGAAAAACTGTTGATATGACTATAGAAGGTGAAGAAACAGAACTGGATAAAACAGTAATTGAACGGCTTAATGACCCTCTTGTTCATATTATAAGAAACACTGTGGATCATGGTATAGAAGAACCGCAGGTAAGGGAAAAAAAAGGTAAGAAACGGGAAGGTTTATTACATCTTTCTGCCATACATTCCGGCGCCTATGTATTTATTAAAATAATAGATGATGGTGCAGGTCTGGACGGAGAAGCTATATTAAAGAAAGCACTGGAAAGGGGACTTGTTTCGCCTGATGTAAAGCTTCAGGAAAAAGAGCTTTTTGACCTGATTTTTTTACCTGGATTTTCTACGGCAAAAACAGTTACAAGTGTATCAGGCCGTGGTGTCGGAATGGATGTAGTAAAAAGAAGTATTGAAGGACTCGGAGGATCAATAGATATAGACAGTAAAAAAGGAGAAGGCACTGCTATTACATTAAAACTTCCTCTTACTCTTGCCATTATTGACGGCCTTCTTGCAAATATCGGTTCTGAATATTTTGTATTTCCTCTTTCGTCAGTGGAAGAATGTGTGGAACTTACCTGTGAAGACCTTCAGAGAGGACATGGAAGAAATATAATAAAAGTAAGAGATGAAATAGTGCCATATATAAGATTGAGAGATAGTTTTAATATAAAAGGTGAAATGACGGACATTCTGGAACAGATTGTTGTAACGATAATTGACGGACAGAGAATTGGTTTTGCCGTAGATAATGTGGTGGGGGAGCATCAGACTGTCATAAAATCTCTCGGCAGAATTTTTCGAGAAGTAAAAGGTCTGTCAGGAGCAACTATCCTCGGTGATGGTTCTGTAGCCCTTATACTTGATTTACCTCAATTAGTTGCCAGTGCCCGTGTTGATGAATTAACAGAAGAGAAAGGAGTTTTTTGACAATGGAAGAAGTTCTCGCAACATCTCAGTATCTGTCTTTTACTCTTGGTGGAGAATTGTTTGCTCTGGATATATCAAAAGTGAGAGAAGTCCTTGATTATACAAGGATTACTCATGTTCCCCGTATGCCTGATTTTATACTGGGAGTTATTAATCTCAGAGGCAGTGTTGTGCCTGTTGTAGATATGAGGTTGAAATTTGATATGGCCAAAGGGGATAATACGGTAAGTACCTGTATTGTAATAGTAGAGGTTTTACTGGAAGGTGAAACTATAGCACTCGGTGCTCTCGTAGATGCGGTTCAGGAAGTTTTCAATATAGAGCCTTCTCAGATTGAACTTCCTCCCAGGATTGGCACGAAGCTCAAGACCGAATTTATAAAAGGTATGGGTAAAAAAGATGATCAGTTTGTAATAATACTGGATATAGACAGAATTTTTTCTATGGAAGAA
>CALARM010000827.1 GCA_937888925.1 uncultured Synergistia bacterium
GGTTAGAGAATATTCTATATATTATCAGAAATTTCCTCCTGCTGGATGTGCTGTCATCCATGGTACGGATTCCCGGCTCCTATGGTGCAGAATTTTTACCCGTTCCCCTGGGTGAGAGCTCCATATAAAAAAGAATGGCTTTATATCAGAGGTTTTACTATGGGTGATGGTCCATAACGGACCTTCTGCCCTGGATAGTACCTCTGAAAAACGGCCATTTAACGGGATTTTACCGCTTTCATAAGTATTGATACATATTATTCCTATGGCCTGAACGCCTCTTTTTTGCCTTTAAACCGGTCTAAAACGGCTCTGAGTGCGGTGTTTTGCTATGGTATTTTTCTGGTGAATAAGCCCTTTGTTTTTGAACATGGCAGGGGTTTTGCCGGTGCTTGGGTTCCTTGGGCTCCATCTCCACCGGCAGATCTCCCCTGGCATCTATACAGTGATAATTTCTTTCTTTTCCAAGGAATTAAGTAATAAAATTCTCATTTTATCCTCATTATACAGGTCTGATATGTCCGTTACCTCTGGCAGTGTTTTTTCTAAATTATTTGAAATTATAGAAAGTATATCCGAAAATTCAATCAAAGGCATATCCGGCATAAAATCAACTATAATTCTGTTCACCACTCTTGTATGTTGGTATGGTGAACTCAGAAAAAAACAGGATATTTCTTCTATTCCGGTTATTTTTCTAATTATTTCCAGCATGGCCTGAATAAAGAGAAATTCCTTTATCAAATCATTTGCTTCATGTACCATAGAAATTAATCCTTTTGTCTCCTCTTCATCGAAGGGTTTTTTTACATAAAAATTTCTACTGGTCAACAAAAAAGATAGTTTCCACAGAATAATCTCTATTTTGTTTCTGTGTTCACTCATATAAATACTTTGGTTTACTAAAAATTTTAATATCTCTTCATATTCATGATATGTATCAATATTAAAGCTTCCTTGTATCCCGTTCACTGTTTTTTTCAGTTCATCATGTGTCATAGGGGTTTTATCTTTACCATCCAGTAATTCGCTGAAATAATGTTTTATAAGTAGTTTCCCTGCTTCTTTTCCGGTAAGTTTCCCTTTAGATATACCAGCAAAATCAAATTTCTTCATTTTCTTTTCCTCCTACAATACAGAATTCCACCATTTCAGGCACCAATAATTCTTTTAGCCATTCGTTATTATATAAATTTGAAACTTCCCTCACTTCTTTTAAAGCCTTTTGGATCTGTTCCTCCGGTACAGTATATTTACATATCATAGGCAAAATATCTGCCTTTTTGATAAGATTATAGCCGTCAATTACATGATTTACATATTGAAATAAATCATCAGGAAAAGCCGTCATTGTCTGTAAAATCTCGTATATCTGAGTATAACCGGCAATCAGTTTCTTTACTGCTTCATAGAAGAAAAATTGATTTATACTTTCCCCTAAATTATTAATATTTGTTTTCAGAATATTTATATCTTCATCCTCTATAGGTATTCTATCCCGGCTCTGAAGAGTAAAGGCAATCTTCCATAATGCTATCTCTATAGTAAAAGCGAAAGTCATTTGCATTATGGAAATATCTGTAATATACTTCCATAGCTCTCTATAAGCTCTGTAAGTCTTAATATTAAACTCTCCTGTCAATTTATCTATTAATATATTTTGCTCAGATATTTCTAATATATGTTCCTGGGGTTTTCTCCCTTCTGCAATATCCCGGTCTTTTAGTCCTGAAATAATACCAGTGATACAATCCTTTATCATAAGTTTCCCGATTTCATCACCGGTCAATTTGTCCTTTACTATGGCATCAAAATTTAACTTTTTCATCTGGTCGCCCTCCTATTATTGATTTTATTGAGTCTATTTTCTTTTCCACTATTAAAATTTCATAAGCCTTTAAGAGATTGGCTAAAACATAGTTTTCTTTTACTGCCTGGTCTTTTGTTACTTCGCCGGCCCTTACTCGGTTCAATAAATCAGAAAATTCTCTCAAAATGTCCTGACTGTCCGATTTTAGCCTACTTTTGGTGTTTTTCAGGTCTATATACTCTTCCTTCAACTCGGATAAATACTTTAGATAATAGTCAAGAAGTTCTTTTGTGGTAAGGTCTGTTATATCTCTATTGGCAAGTTCTGCATCCAGTTTCTTGAAAATTTCTCCAAGTTTTTCAATCCGGGCCTCACGTAACATATAGTAATTATGGTAAAGTTCTTCCAGATATTCCGCTTTACGCTTTACTATCTCTTCTTTTAATTCTTCGTTCCACTCACCACAGGCAGATCTTCCTATATGTAAATCCTGTTCAATCTGCCGGTATGACAGCCCCTTGGCTCTGAGCTCTACGAATTTTAACTTCTTCTCAGTCTTTCCCAGTTCCGGAACTTCAGGCATCTTCTTTGCAATAGTTGTATTCTGTTCTTTTTTCTTAACAGTTTTCTTCTGCTTACTCTTCTTTTTCTCCGTCTTGCCATTATCCATTTACTTCTTCACCCGGCCTTTCAAGTGCTTTCACTGTAATTCTGTGTATTCTTCTTACTATTTTTTCTCTCATTTTTGGCTCCGTTTTTCCAAGTTCTTCTTCATCATCTTCCCCGTCAATCCCGTAACACTCATCATCTATCTGTCTCTTTAACTGCCGTACTCGTTCTTTTTGCTCTTTCTTTTTTCTGTATTCAAGAAAGTCCAGTAATGCAATTCTGTTACGTTCTTCCAGAGTCATAATTTATCACTCCTTCTATTTTTCTGCCCACGAATTACAGATATTTCCTTCTACTTCCACAGGCACGGATTTTAAATAATATTGCCCTGCCTCTTTCATGGTATCTTCCAGGATCTTTTTCACTTCTTCTGCTATGGCTTCATGTGCTTCCAGTATGATTTCATCGTGTACCATGTGCACCAATTTTGCTATACCTTCTATTCTTGGCCTGAGTAATACAAGGGCCTTTTTCAAAATATCTGCCCCGGTGCCCTGGTCGGGTGAATTCAGTCTGTCAGTCAGTTTGTATTCTTCGAGTCGTGAGAACTTTCTAAATCTGCCTCCTATGGTATATGTAATATACTCCTGTCTTGCCTTGGTGAGCTCGTGCCACCTCTTGACTCCCTTATATAGATCAAAAAATTTAGTTCTGAAATTTACGGCTTCCTGGGAAGAAATTTCTATTCCATAATCTGATTTTGCTACTTTTCGGAAGGTTTCTGCACCGGCCCCATAGAGGAGTCCAAAATTTACGGCCTTGGCTAATTGCCTATCATTCTTTGTTACTTCTTCGGGCTTTTTGCCTGTTACAAAACTTGCTGTAAGTGTATGAAGGTCTTTTCCTTGACAATAGGCATCTATCATGACAGGGTCTTTTGAAAGTTCTGCTCC
>CALARM010000828.1 GCA_937888925.1 uncultured Synergistia bacterium
ATGAAATCTTTTCGTGAACAGATAGTTTCAATTCTATCTTCCGAAGGATTTGATGTAATAGGAGCAGATGATGGTTTGAAAGGGCTTGAAGTCGCAAAAGAATACAGGCCGGATTTAATCATCTGTGATATTATGATGCCTGAAATTGACGGTTATCAGGTACTGAATAAACTGCGGGAACATTCTGAAACTGCGACGATACCCTTTATTTTTACAACAGTTAAATCGGAAAGAGAAGATGTCCGTCAGGGGATGACCCTGGGAGCAGACGATTATATAACAAAACCTTTTACTGCGCAGGAAATTATTAGTACGGTAAAGACAAGGCTTTTAAAAAGAGATACATTAAATCAACATTATAACACTATAGCAGAACAGGTCACAAAAGAGAGACTTCAATATCTTCTTTCTACATGTCCTGCAGTAATTTATAGCTGCAATCCTTCTGATTATAATAAATTTACCTATATAAGTAATAATATTACAACACTGTTAGGTTATACGCCTGAAGAGTTTGTAGAGGGAAAGAATTTCTGGAATAATCATATTCATGTATCTGATTTGCCTGGAGTTTTATCTGAATTATCCCATATGAAAGATCAGGCTGTCTGTACAATAGAATACCGTTTTTTATGTAAAAACGGAACATATCGATGGATTTATGATGAAAGGAGGCTGATTTTAGACAGTGAAGGAAATCCTCTTGATATAGTAGGTTCATGGCTTGACATTACTGAAAAAAGGACAGCAGAAGAAGATCGGCTCCGTCTTTCCACAGCTATAGAACAATCGGTGGAAAGTATTGTCATAACAGATACGTCGGGAAATATACAGTATATTAATCCGGCTTTTGAAATACTCAGCGGTTATGCCAGAGATGAAGTCATAGGCCGGAATTCCAGGATGTTTAAGAGTAATAAACATGACATGGAATTTTATAAAAAAATGTGGGATACCATATCGGAAGGCAATGTATGGAAAGGCCTTTTTTCCAATAAAAAGAAAGATGGCACTTTTTATGATATAAAAACTACTATTTCACCCGTAAAAGATTTAGCAGGAAATATTATTAATTATGTGTCTGTAATGTATGATATTACAGGCGAATTAAAAATGGAAAAACAACTCAGGCAGGCCCAGAAAATGGAAGCTATCGGTACACTTGCCAGTGGTATAGCTCATGATTTCAATAATGTCCTTGCAATAATCATCGGGTATGCAGAGATGGCTTTATATAAGCCCAAGAGTATAACATCTAAAAAATATTATCTGGAACAGATTCTTAATTCGGCACATAAAGCTAAAGATCTTATAGTGCAGATTTTATCATTCAGCCGTTCCAGAGAGGAAGAGATCAGACCTGTAAAAGTCAGTTCTATTATCAGGGAAAGCCTGAAATTACTGAAGCCAACACTTCAGGAAAATATCAAAATCAGAAAGAGTTTGGAAGCAAAATCAGATATAGTTATATCTGATCCGACTCAGATAAATCAGATAATCATGAATCTCTGTTCAAATTCAATCTATGCTATGAGTGAGAACGGCGGAGTTCTTGAAATAGGTCTCTCAGACGTTACACTTGATTCTTACGATGTAGCCTCTTATACAGATCTTCCTTCAGGGCCATATGTAAAGTTAACTGTAAGTGATACAGGTCATGGTATGACTCCGGAAATAGTAGAAAGGATTTTCGAACCTTTTTATACTACTAAAGAGAAAGGTGAAGGAACAGGACTCGGACTTTCCATTGTTCACGGCATTGTAAAAAATCTCAGAGGCGTAATCACTGTATACAGTGAACCATGGGTGGGAACTACCTTTGAGATACTCATACCCAGGATTGAATGTAAGACAGGTAAAAAGGATGATGAATTACTTGACATCCCTGATGGAAGTGGTACTGTACTTTTTGTCGAAGATGAAGAAAGTGTCCATTACATGATGAAAGAAATGTTAGAAAGACTCGGATATAACGTCATCTCTACGTTAAACAGCACTGAAGGGTTGAAAATATTCAGAGATAACTATAAGGATTTTGATCTTGTTATTACGGATCAATCTATGCCCGGTATGACTGGAATTGAACTTGGAAAAGAAATAATAAATATCAGTCCTGCCACACCTGTACTTTTACTTACAAGTTTTAATGACTTTTTCACCAACGATTCACTTCTCAGTGCAGGTATTAAAAAATTTCTTGTAAAGCCTGTGAGCTTAAATGACCTTTCTGAAACAATCAGAAGCTTAATTCAAAGAGTAAAGGAAAAATGACGTATTTTCTTATGAAAAAGGGATTTCCCGGAAAACCTTTGACAATTCATAAAAAATATGTTATAGAGTGATTATGTATATAAGAGAAACAGTATCTAAAAGAAAAAAAGGACCTCCTGTTAAATATGTAGAACTTGTAGATAATAAGTGGTGTCCTGAGAAGAGGATACCGGAGACTACTGTTATATGTAATTTTGGTAAAGCCCATGAATTGAATGAAAAAGAGATAAGGAATATTGCCTATAAGTTACTGTCCTATCTGGGAGAAAGATCTGAATATGCTCCTGATTTAAAAATAGGAGAAAGTCGTACATGGGGAATTTTATATATTCTGGAAAATCTCTGGAAAAAATTTAAGTTAGATGTGTTTTTTAAAACAGAATTAAAGAAACACAGATATGAAGATTCAATTCATAGAGCTATAGTTGGAATGATTTTAAACAGATTGCAGGAACCGGATTCAGCCCGGGACTGTTATAACTGGTTAAAGGATAAGACCTATTTTAATATTGATATGGAATTTACTCTTTATCATCTGTATCGTGCTCTGGATTTCCTGGAAAAACATAAAGAAGTGGTAGAAGATTACCTTTGTAGCATCAGAACGGACAGTAACAGAGCATTTTTTTACAGTCCCTCCGTGAATTTTCAGATAAGGGATATGGACGAAGAAAATTTTCTGCTCTATGGATGCACCGGTTCTTATAAAGTTGAGAATAAGCCTGTTTTGACAGGTATTGCAACAGATCACACAGGTTTACCTGTTACATATGAAATATTCCCGGAAAACACCGTTGATTTATCTGTTGTAAAGCATGTGTCTGAGAAGGTAAAAGATTTTGAGTTAAATGATTTTACCTTTGTCCTTCCCCCGTTTTTATTAAGTGAAAAACAGTTAAAAGACCTTGAGGATATGAATATAGATTATATAATGACAGGTAAATTACGTTTACTTGAAGAAGATTTATTGTCAGTAAAAGGAGAATTAAAAAAAACAGACACCGATCTCAGTATCAGGGATATGAACTTCGAAGGATATCGTTATGTACTCTGGGTTGATCCTGAAGATGTAAGAACAGATCGACATATAAGAGAAAAATGGATCTCAAGAATAAAGCTTTTATTGTCCGGAATTAATTCAGGTGATAAATCTTCTGAGATTATTACAGACCATCCTATAATGAGTAAACTCTGTCGCAGAGATGAAAGAGGTTTATTAATATTAGATGAAGCCAGAATTAAACTGGAAGAAAAGTATGACGGTCTTTATTTTGCCAGGACATCGAGCAATATTCTCACACCTGATGAGATTATTCAGTCTTATAGAAATCTGAGAAGCATTTATGATACTTTTAAATGTGTGAAGACTTTTGTTCCTGTGAGTTCTTTTTATGAAATGTCTGAAACACGTCTGAAGGGACATATGCTCCTTTGCTTTATGTCTTATTTCTTTCAGAGATATATAGAGATAAAATCCGGTTCGTCATGGAACAATATAAGAACAACTTTTGAAAAGATTTACGCTGTTACTCTGAATATAAATGACAGAGATTTTATACATAGATCGGAATTGAGTCCTGTGATGAATGAGATGCTCAGAAGTTTGAACCTCAAATATCCGGATAAGATGTTACATGTTAAGAAATAATTTAAGGGGTTCCGGGTTATGGGTTCCAGGTGTTGGGTTAGAAAACTTAAAAACCCAAAACCTAAAACCCGGCACCTGGAACCCAATTACAAAGAAAGAAGTTTAATCAAAGATTAACTATTAAAATACCACCGGTGAATCACAGTAAATTACCTGTTTTCAGTAGAGAAAAAGCCTTTAATGCTGCAGGAATAGTCATGATAGCTTTAGCTTTAAGCACTGTTCTTGGTTTTGGCAGAGAAATGGTTATTGCTGCTCTTTTAGGTATTTCTCCGCAGGTAGATGCCTATCTTGCTGCAAGAATAATTCCTATGGATTTTTTTGAAATGCTTCTTGTGGCTTTTAATCTGTCTTTCATTCCTATTTTTACCAGGGCTCTAATCTCAGAATCTCCGGAAAAAGCCTGGAGAATGGCCGGCAGTATTTTTACTCTCGGACTTATAGTCTGCATAGTTTTTTCCATTGCCGGTATTATTTTTGCTCCCCTGCTTATTTCTATAATAGGAGCCGGTTTTTCTCCTCTCATAAAAAACCTTTCCGTGAGTATTATGAGGTGCATATTTACAGGGCTTGTATTTTTTTTTATTGCCAAGTTTTTAACAGCTATTCTTCATTCTTACAGAGAATTTACTGCCCCTGCTTTTTTCGGTTTTACTACAAATACTGTTATAATTCTTTCTGTAATCCTGCTGGTTCCTACATGGGGAATAAGTGCTCTTGCTGCAGGCTGTGTTTTTGCTCTTTTTTTTAACTGTCTTATACAGATTCCTGCCTTTTTACCTTATGCAGGAAATCTGAGTCTTAATATAGATTTATCCAATCCTTATATTAAACAGATGCTTGCTATGATGGGACTTATTCTGATGGGTTCGTCTATGGGGAGGATAAATGAGATTATTTCTCTTCACTTTGCTTCCTCTCTTTCTCCCGGAAGTGTGGCTGCCCTTAATTATTCATTTAAAATAGTAGGTTTGCCGGTACAGCTTTTTGCCCTTGCCATGAATATAGTTATTTATCCTCTTCTGTCAGAACATGCTGCAAGGAAGGACTTTAAAAAATTAAATTCCGTATGTTCTCTCGGTCTGAGAATGATACTCCTCGGTATGTTACCTGCTGCTACAATCCTTATTATTTTACGTATTCCTATTGTAAGACTCCTGTTTGAGAGAGGTGCTTTTGATGCTTCTGCTACGTCCTGCACTTCTGATGCCATGTTTTTTTACTCTATCGGACTTCCTTTTATTGCCTGTGTACAGGTTTTATTTTCCTGTTCCTTTGCCCTTCAGGAGACGAAAATTCCTATTATAGCAACTGTGACCGGTATCTCGGCTAATTTTATATCCTGTTATATTTTTTCTCATTATACAGGCCTGGGCTCCAGAGGTATAGCACTTGCTACTTCTATTTCTACAGCTCTGGCTTTCTGTGTTTTAAGTGTTTATCTGTATAAAAAACTTGGAGGCCTGGAAATAAACAGGTTATTATCTTCTCTGATAAAATTATTCATATCTTCTCTTTTTATGGCTTTGGTAATAATACTTGTCTCTTCGTGGCTGCAAAACTTACTGGATCTATCTGTACTATACAACAAATTCCTTCTTGTAACCCTGTCTCTTTTATCCGGTGCAGCAGTATTTTTCCCCCTTATTCTTTTATTCAGGCTGGAAGAATTATGGATTATTATTGATATTATAAAAAAGAAAATTTCTAAAACAGTGAGCAGTGAGCAGTGAGCAGTGAGCAGTGAGCAGTGACCAGTGACCAGTGACCAGTGACCAGTGACCAGTGACCAGTGAAGTAATTATAGTAGAATAACTGATAACTGATAACTGATAACTGATAACTGATAACTGATAACTGATAACT
>CALARM010000829.1 GCA_937888925.1 uncultured Synergistia bacterium
AGATATCCACTCGTGACTGGAGTTCAGACGTGTGCTCTTCCGATCTTGATAAATAACGGAAATAACGGCAGAGTAAAGAATTTTATTAAAGCACTTAACGTAAGTAGAGGCAAGGAATATATGGAATTCTGTCTTAATTTGAAGATGGCAAAGATTAAAAAGAAGGTCATCATTATGTCATTGTGACCGTTTACCAGTCCTTCAAACAATATAAGAGGATTCATCAGAAACAGATATAGTGAAATCCATTTCCTGTCACTGTCCTGATAATGATATATGAGAATAGCCGTGCCTGCGAGAAACAGGCAATTATATACTTTATACCAGAGTATCATAGAAACTATGGAAGTGAAATCCATAAACATGGATGGTACATAAGAAAGTATTATCCAGGCAGGCCCAAATCCCAGAGGTTTGTTTATGACCTTCAGATATTTTGCCAGATGTTCTCCTCCGAATGGTTCAAAACTATGGGTATATGGATTAAGATGGTGATAATAGGACACTTTACAGTTAATAATATAGTTAAATACATCAGATCCTCCTATGGGATGGGTCAGTATATTCAGTATGGATGTAACTGTAAAGGCTAATATGATAGAAATCTTTACAGAAAATGGGATTTCTTTGTATCTTTTCGACAAGCAATAATTTACAGTATATATCAGAAAGAGAAGGGTAAAAATCATTGTATTCATCAGGAGTCTGTCAGGAACAGTATTTACCGTAAAATGAGGAATATTATAATTGGAAAATATTGAATAGTATCTGCACAATAAAGCCCATAGTATACAGGGTAGAATAAGGACATATGTGCTTGAATTCATCATGTTTGTTTATTTGAGTTCCAGGTTTAAAGCCTGGAACTCAAATATAGACAATTAATCTTCAAATCCCGGTACACCCCATAACCTGTATACCTTTATATCATCATACCAGATATCAATATATCTCTGTGAACTCAGTTGGAGATAGTCCTTATCATATGTAGGTGTTCCACTATGAGGAGTTACTATCTTTACAAGTTCATCATTAATCAAATACCTGATTGTATTTTTTGCAAATTTAATATCTACAGTATTCCAGTCATCTATTCGGTAGTTTCCTAAAGGTTCATCATTTAAATCAGTAAGAGTTCCGTCACTTTTGTATCTGATAAGAAAGGTATACCCGGGGTAATGGTTTATAGTTATTCCACCGACATCCGATCTTTCAGAAGGTAAATACTCACTACTGACTCTGAATTTTGCACTGCATTCATAAGGTGCTTCCAAAGTTTTTCTGCTTTCTATGGAACTTCCATAAATTCGTAATGATTTTGTATTAAAGTCTATACTTGCATTAACACCTGGATCAAGTAAATTGTATCCAATAATAGGGCCGATTATAATCCAGTTATTAAGATCGTATCTGGACCATATAGGGCTGTTATGATCAAGGCCAAAAAATTCGGATTCAAAATCATCCTGACAGGCTAATTGTTCAACTACTTCTATCGTAGCGTCAGATGTTATAGGCAGGTTATCAACTATATATCTAGCAGTAATTGTTGCAGTTCCAGTTGTTCCAGATGAAAAAATCGTCTGGCACATTCCATTAGGATCTGTTGTGGCACTGCCAGCAGATAAACTGCCAATTCCTCCCTGATTTATAGAAAAATTGACTGTTTTACCGCTCACATCTGCCCCTGTCTTGCTGGTTAAACAGACTTTTATTATTGTCTGACCATCAAATTGAACAATCTGTCCTCTGGAGATTATTGCATCCAGAGTGTATTTGTCCGGATTGATCTCTCCCTGCTCTACATTAACCTCACAGGTAGCTTTATAAATACTATTCAGCTCATTGGGATCAGGCTGATACGAAGCTTCTATTACTTTGCGACCAGGATTATCAGTTCCAAAGGTCACCACACAGAAACCATTTGGATCTGTATAGCCTGTGGCAGGAAGAGTGCCTGTTCCTACTGTACCTTCTGCCAGTCTGAATTTGATTAACTTATTTGCTATAGGTTTCGGAGAAGGAGCAGGTGTAACTACAGCATTGGGATCTGATGAAGTATTGGGATCAGGAGCAGGGTATACAATCATAAGTCTTGCTATAATAGAAGTGGATGCCTCTCCCCCTGTTACAGGAGTCGGCACAGGAGTATCGTCTGGGGGATAAGGGAAATCATCATAAGGAGTAGGAGTTGGCTCTTCTTCTGTTGGCGAAACAGATGGGCCGGGCGTCAGGTCAGATGTTCCATTGGCTGTAATTTTGGATTGAGGAACTAAAGTAAGAGTCTGGTCGGTGGCTACTGCTGTTATGTTGTAATCACCAAGGGCCAGGTCAAATGGATTATTTATTCCCGGGTTTATCCTAACCAGTTTATCTACTGGCTCGACCAATTGGGAAAGATAATGAATGCCTCCCCAAGCTTCTGCTCTGACAATAACTCTTACAGCAGGCAGAGGCCCTATTACCGCTCTATTTTCTCCTAAATTCCAAGTGATAGTTGCTTTTGCTTCTTTTCCGTCACCAGTTATCATAACCTTATTTACATCTCCCTGATCACTCTCTTCACGGACTTTAATTACAACATAATTTGTTCCCTCGGGCATAGATGCGATAAGTTCATTTTCTTTATTACCGGAAGAAATAATACATTTATCGGAAGAGGAATCGGATTGAGGCCATTTTACCTGAATAACTAAATAACCATAATCTGAAGGATTAACAGTTGGTGTTGTAATAGATGATGGCTGAGTTATTCCGTCATTTCCTCCGCCACAGCCGGAGATGATAATAAAAGATAACAGAGTTATTAAGAATAGTGATAGATAACAGGTACGTTCCATTATGAGTCCTCCTTAATTGTACTACAGTTTTTTAATAATCCGTTTTTATTTTGAGAAAAAATTTCTGAAAGCCAGGGACAGGAATAAAGAATATATTTCCAGGTGCAAACAATAGTAATGAGAAATTGAATAAACAAGAAAACAATATTTACCGCTACAGGTGAAATGTAAAATACTAACTCTTGCCATTTTTCGGGAGCATACCTAAATAATGCCATTATACGGTAAGTACTATCCTTCATAATACTATCACCTCCCACATCATAATACAAAAGAGGCCATTCATATAATGTACATAACAAAAACTCTTTTAAACTAATATTACGGTCTTTATTCATATCTAGAACCTGATAATTTATATAACCAGTTCTAAAAAATATATACATAAAAATCATAGAAAAAACGAAATAAACAAGGAAAGAACAAAAAACTATTAAAGTAAAGAGATTTTTTTTATTTTTATACTTATGTCTTTTTATTCCGTATGAAATAGCTATAGCTAAGATTAAACCCAAAAAGATATTACAAAAGATATATAGTAATATCATATAATAGTCCTTATAATATAGAAAATGATATACAAAATAATCCATTGCATTTAAGTAATTGTATAATCGGAAAGCATTTGCTAATATAAACCCACTGATTATAGATATTAAAACCCCCAGTATAATGGAAAGAAAAGGAGGTAAACTCTCTTTAAATTCAGCTATCGATAATTTATTTGATTTTAATAAATTATTTATTTCCATTCTGCCATATTTTACCTTTCAGATTATCTTTATGAACTGTAACTGTCGCATCACCGGGTAAATAAGTATTATCATTCTGATGAGAAGGTCCTGTATCTATGTGAAAGATATCGCCATTAAAGTCGTTCGCTGCCCTATATGCATCGATAGCATTCCCTGGTAACAACATATGATTAAAAAAGGTATATGAGACGTGTTGTGCTCTCTCTACAAACACTCCCGAATTATAACCTAAAAAAACCTTGGCATTTGATGCAAATTTAGTAGCTTCACGAAACTGAACGCCTACACAACCATTTAGATATACAATGGAACCACTGAAGTCATAGTTCTTATATACATTAGCAAAAAAATCTTTTCTTAAATAAAGTTTTTCACAAAACCATTTTGTATCGACATCTTCTGGTCCATAGGGATAAAACTCCTTCCATTCAATCCCAAAATAATTTATATTCGCCTGGGATAGCCAGGCCCCTAGTTTAGCATCGTCATAATAACATGGACAAGCCATGAGGGCACCATTAGCACCACTGGTATGTGCAAAGATGTAAATTACCCCATATTTATCTATATTTAGAAAATTCTCCGGCCTTGGAACGTTATCCTGTTCTCCATTTTTTATAACACACAATACTGAATTGGTCCGCAACTTATTATAGGGAGAAATAGAAGAATAGGTAAGTTTCCCTCTTGTATGTAAAGATGTGACGTGGGAAGCACCATATCTATTCTCAAACTCTTCTCTAAGATTATCAAACATCAAATCATTATTTTTATAATCTTCAAAGGATGCAGGCCCAAGCAGTAAGATATCTTCATTTTTAACTGTTGTAGCATCAGAAGCAACAATACATCCGGATATAGAATCTTTATTCCCAAGACTTGAAGAAATTTTTCCGTTGCTTCTTGAAGTATCTTCTGGTAAATAAGGGTCCCTACTATTTAACGATGTTTCTAAACCATTTTTAAAATGAAATATTAATCTATAAGGCTCATATTCATCTACTTCGGCATCTCTTATAGCTTCTATTATATCAGAAGGAGGAGAATTTCCCGGCACCAGTCCATTTAACCAATCAGCCGTTTTTTGTGTACCCTGCTCTTTTCCAAGTTGTTCCTCCCATGCTGTTTTTTGGTCCAGTATTTCTAAGGAAATATACTTATAGTATTGATCTGTAAGAGGCAAAACTCCGAAATTTAAATCGGTTACGTTACCATTTAAAAAATCCATTATTCTCTGTTCTCTATGCCTTACAGTCTTGCCATCTTCGATTGTCCACCATATCGCTTGAATTGTTACTCCATGTGATTTAAATACGCGGGGCAAAGTATAATTTCCCGAAGAAGCGTCTAACTTACAAAACCCTTTCGGCCCATAAGCTTTTACATATCCCTTTACAAGGGTCGCTCCATCGCCGACATACACATGACCTGATATACTGAGAGTTGATTTCACAATCTCTATTGGTATTTCAACTTTAAGGCCACTATTGGTCTTTGCGGTAATTATGGTATCAACGGGGGTATCCAGACCATGTTTAATATACACACAGCCATACGCCACCTGGTATTTATGCGCTCCGAATAAACATAAATATACCGGCTGTGTGATACAGCCTATGGAGGCGTTATTTAGAGCAAATTTCAGACCTGCCGATTTAAGATTTATTCCCGGCTCTGAATATACTTTAAATATTACAATTTCTCCAGGGAAGGCAAATATCTTCTCAGGACATGATTTAAGCACTGCAGCACTTGTAGCATCAGAGGAATTTATAGAACCTGACGAAGGAAGAGTTTCCACTTCAGCATAATTATCTTCTCCAAGTGCTACTTCAAGCTTTACATTGCTGTCTGTAGCTCCTGTAAGGACTGTGTTATCAAAATGCCCATCAGAGCCTACAGGAATAGGATTTTCACTGTAAACAGAATAAACCTGTCCATTACATTCTGGCAGAGGCTTGCTTTCTGAAAGAGTTTTGTTTAATTGAGCATAAAGTTCCTGAATTTCAACCTTTGCCCAGTCTTCCGGGTATTCGTCTTTCAGGGTATTTAACACCTGTTCAGTGAATGGTTGATTTCCTGAAGAATCTGCCTGGTAAGCAGGAACATCAATTACGTTAATACGGGGAACTGTTTCTCCGTCTTCTGTCACTGTATTCCCGGCATATATATAGCCTGAGACAGAAACATTTGATAACACAGGTGTCGGTGTGGAATCAACAGCGGAAGGATTGGAATCTATATTAGAATTTGTATTTGTAACAGGCAGAGTGCCATTGTTGCTTCCTCCGCCGCAACTGGCAAAAATACATCCAATTAATAGAAGAAAAATAAGATAAGAGTAAAAAATTACTGCGTTCTTCATAAAAAGCTACCTCCCTGAAAAAAACATATGGAATTAAGAAAAATATTTATAGAAGATAGCAATTCTATTTAATAAATGTAAAATCCTCCCAAAATTAAAAAAAAAAAACGGTTAGTCCATTATAGTTAGTATGTATAAAAATATTTATTGAGGATAAATACTACTTTTTTTAAAAGGCCTGTGTTATAAAGGTTTTGTAATTTTCACCATCAAAAAATTCTTTTAAAAAACTTCTTTTTTTAATAAATAATTTCCCCATAAGATTACTCTACTGTTTTAGAAAAACCCTTTATTCGCATTACGCGTTACCTGTCACGCTTCCCATTATTTCCGGATAAATTCTATTGTACAAAGACAAAACCCTTTCAGACTTTAGAAATTTGTTTACCGGAAAAATAAAGGATTTTAAGATAACAGGTGAGAATAAAACTGCTATGGGAAAAAAATATCTGGAAATTAAAAATGTAACAAAATCCTATTCTACAAAGATTGCAGTAAAGGATGTTTCACTATCTGTTCCCCATAGTTCCATATACGGTCTGCTCGGCCCCAATGGTGCAGGAAAAACTACGATTATCCGCATGATTACAAGGATTATGTATCCTGATAGAGGAGAAATATTTATAGACGGAGAGTCTCTTCAGGACAGACACCTGCAATTCATTGGTTATATGCCGGAAGAAAGAGGACTTTACAGAAAAATGAAAATAAGGGAACAGCTTGTTTATCTTCTTATGTTAAAAGGTTTATCTAAAATTAGAGCCGTAGAAAGTATAGATTTCTGGCTTAAAAAGTTAAATATTTACGAATGGAAAGACAGAACTCTTTCTGAACTTTCAAAAGGTATGCAACAGAAGATTCAATTTATTTTAACTGTGGCTCACAGGCCGAAACTTCTTATACTGGATGAGCCATTTTCCGGTCTTGACCCTGTAAACACACAGCTTATTAAAGATATAATTTTAGAGCTTAAAGAGGAAGGTACAACGACTATTTTTTCCACTCACAGAATGGAACAGGTTGAAGAAATGTGTGATTACATAGGTCTTATCGACAATTCACAGGTTATCCTGGAAGATGAAATATGGAATGTGAAAAAAAAATATAATAAAAATATTTACAGAATAGAAGCAGAAGGAGATCTGGCTTTTGCCAGGGAAATATCCGGCCTGACACTTCTGGAGATGAAAAACAAACATGTAACAGTAAAATTTCATGAGAATTTCACTGCCAGGGATTTCCTGTCGAAGGCAATAGATAAAGTGGATATTACTAAATTTGAGTTAAAACTACCGGGATTGAATGAAATATTTATAGAACTGGTAGGGGGAAGAGTGAAAGGTGAAGAGTGAAAAGTGAAGAGTGAAAAGTGAAAAGTGAAAAGTGAAAAGTGAAAAACGAAGACGATTTAATATAATATACATCACACATCACGCATCACGCATCACTGTTCACTATTCACGACTCACGAGAAAATTATGAACAAAATCTGGCTTATAATAAAAAGAGAATACATTACAAGGGTAAAGACGAAAACTTTTTTACTGTCAACCCTTCTGGTGCCGCTTGGATTTGCTCTTATAATAGCTCTTCCCATTCTGGTAGGACAGATTTCGGAACGAGAGTATTTAAAGATTTATGTTATAGATAATTCCAATATAGTTTTAGATAAACTTGCGAGCGGCGAAAATTTCACGTTTATCCCTGCAACCGACGATTATGAAGTTCTAAGAAAAACACTGATTAATAAACATCGCCAGGGCATCTTAATAATACCGGAAAAACTGGACAGCGGAGACATTAAAATACTTTATTATTCGTCTGATCCTCTCAGCCTGGGACAGGAACTTCAGCTCAGGGTTAAATTAAAAGAAATAGTGAAAGAAATCAGGATAGAAAACACCGGAATATCAAGGGAAATACTGGATAAATTAAATGTCCGTCTCTCTTTATCTACAGGTAAACTCACAAATCATGGAGAAGAGAAGAAAACCAGCACCATTATTTCTGCAGCACTGGGCTATATTATGGCCTTTTTAATCTATATGACCATGTTTATTTACGGTTCTTTTGTCATGAGAGGCGTAATGGAAGAGAAAACCAATCGTATAGTAGAATTAATCGTTTCTTCCGTAAAACCTTTTGAATTGATGATAGGTAAAATCATAGGCATAGGAGCCATGGGACTTACACAGCTTGCCATATGGTTCATATTAAAATGTCTTATACTTTTTATCAGTCTGTCTATCTTCGCACATAATCCATCCCTGTCAACTTCGGATCAGTTGCAGATTAAAGAGTTACTGTCAGACACGCAGAGCTTTGACTTTAAACTCCTCTTCTTCTTTTTCTTTTATTTTCTCGGAGGTTATTTATTATATGGTTCCCTTTTTGCTGCCATAGGCTCTGCAGTGGATCAGGAAAGTGATGCGCAGCAGCTTGTATTTCCCGTCACAATTCCACTGATTATACCCATGCTGATTATAACAAGAATACTTCAGAATCCCGGCGGTGCTACTGCCAGATTTTTTTCCATATTTCCCTTCTTTTCTTCTATGACCATGCTTGTAAGGCTGGCAAGTGTGGAAGTTCCATGGTATGAGCTGGCATTGTCAATGACATTACTCGTATTAACCTTCATAGTAAGTGTATGGATAAGCGCAAAGATTTACAGAACAGGTATATTGATGTACGGGAAAAAAATTACATTGAGGGAAATGGTAAAGTGGATTTTTATATAAACAATATTTTTTACTTATCTGACTGACTGAAATTCTTTTCTTACCTGCATAAGAATCTGTCCGAGCATGTTTTTACCATGACCTTCTGTACCACATCCCCAGTAATAATCATATGTCGTATTTTCAATCAGTTCTTCTTCCCCGGTGGCAAGTAAAACATCTCTTATATCTTTATGGGTTTCAAATTTTTTCCTGACTGCACAGACCATAATTTCATCTTTTACCTGTTCCCAGTCTTTTCTGAGAGGTCTTTTTCTGTCTCTGCCCATCTCTGCTGCTTCCCGCGGGGTGGGAGCTTTTCTTATAGCTTCTTCATGAGGAGTGCCTGCGAACTTCTGGGCCTGAAAATAATGTTCACTCGTAGGCCAGTATTGGCCGTTCAATTCAAATCCATGACGGGAAAAATTTGAGAAACATCCGTATTCATCTGTAATATTATAAAAATAAATTATTTAGATTAACTCCCT
>CALARM010000830.1 GCA_937888925.1 uncultured Synergistia bacterium
CTTCTATAGCTTTTAGTATTTTCTCTATGTCAGTCTTTTCCTCTTCTCTCTTATCCATAGCAGTAACATCATCATCAGGGGAGGGAGAAGGGAGAGGGGAGGATATCATGGGGGGGCAGATCTGATTCTTGATATCTTTTCTTATATTTAATTCTTGATTAGTACATAAATCATGTACCCCCCATGAATTGTGTACAGGTAGGTTTTCTTCAATATTCGAGCCATTATTAACGGGTGTACTTAAATCATGGGCAGTACATGTTTTATGTACCGGGGGAGTACATGATTTATGTTTAACATCAGGGGAGGGTGTACACGTTTCATGGTTAATGGGGGGAGTACATAATTTCTGGTTATTTATCAGTAAGGTAATAAAACTTCCTTCATTTTCATTTGTTGATTTTCTTATAGAAATATAACCTTTTTTTGCTAACTGGTTATAAACTCTTGAAATACAATCGTAACGAATATTTAGTTTTTTGGCTAAATATCGACAGCTTAATTCTCTAGTAAAAGAGCTTCTAGCCTCTTCAAATTTGGTTGTTTCATCGGTAATTCCCCATAAGGTTTTTAACTGTAGCTTGGTTAGATTGTCCTGAAAAACCTTCTCGTTTAAAGCTTGTGGGAATGGGATGAATGGATAAGTAATAGACATGAAAACACTTCCTTTTTAAAATTTTGACGTTTTATCTGGGAAGTGGTATAATGATTTTGCTCTGGAGTTCTCCTGTCATAGGGGGAACTTCAATCATTTATACCACTTTATTACTCTTTTTTAACTGCTTAATCCAATGATAGCACCTATTAAACCTTTGTATCTACTGCCTTAATCTTATTCTCCAGGTCATTAAACACATACCCTATTTCATTAAGCACCTGATTAAAGCGATCTTCTATTTTATTTTCAATCTTATCAAGGCGGTTATTGATTATTTCTTGGCCTTTTTCCAGACCGTTAACTTTTTCTTCAAGCCTGGACTGACCTACCTTTAACCCGTTAACGTCTGTTTTTAATTCCTTTAGTTCTTTCTCAATGACATCCAGTTTTTCCAGTTTATTTAATATAACTTTTAATACTTCTTCCATGATTTTCTCCTTATGGTGTGGTAATTTCAGGGGCTGGATTTCCGCCTCTTTCCCTTACAATTTTACCAGGTTCTATGATAAATTTTTTACTTAGATGTGTATAAACAGCTTTAATAGAACATCCGTACTTTTCAGCTATTTTATGAGTTCCAATTCCTTTTTCATAAAGCCTTTCCCATTCCTCATAATATTTAGAATACTTTGTTTTGCGTGGCATGCCGGCTTTATCAAGAAGGTCAAAAACTGCTTGCTTGCTTACCTTGAAATAATCAGCTATTTCTTTGTAAGTTTTTCCTTCTTCCCTTAATTGCTTGCATATATTCACATCTAATTTCATAATTAAGATCCTTTTCTTTTATTTCCTATAGTATATCATAGGTAATTTTCATTAGTCAAGTTCTGTTTTTAGTAAAATAACGTAAAAATAAAAAGCATTATTTTATTTATTTTTTAGGTGGTTCATTGCATTGTAAATACTATGTTTTTTTAATACAGTGTTTTACTATAAACTTGACTAATGAAAAATAGTATGGTATTATAATAATCAAGGGGAGGACAAAAGGGAGAGCAAAAGGAGCGGGAAAAACGATGGTTACGGGGTGGGTAGAGCCGGCCTGAACCCCTGGCAAAGATAGAGATAGCCAGTGGGAAGCGAACGAAAGTGAAGGCTACTCACGAACCAACGGAAAAAGGGAAGGAGGAAAGAGCAAGACAGAGTAACGAAGGCTAAAATGCAAATCAGACCCGGGTACGAACCAGGTCTGAAATGTGAGGTAAGAAACCTCAAAATACGAACCAATCAAATAATACCATAAGAAAGGGGATAAGACAATGGTAAACACTTATAGCAAAAGCGGTCAGCTTATACGATGGAAGTCATACGAGAAAGACAGATTTAATCTTATAACTTCAAGATGGAATAACGGTTACATAGTCCTTAATCTTGGAACCGGCAAAAAGGGGATAAGACAGTATAACGTAACGAAGGACACTGTAACAGGAGAAGTTCACTGTAACTGCCATGACCATATAGAAAACAATTCAATCTGCAAGCATATGATTTCAGTATGGAATTACAATAAACAACCGCAGGCAGAAGCAAAACAGCAGGAAAAAGCAGAAAGAGAAGCAAGAGTAAAGGCAGCTATTGCCAGATGGTAAGGTAAGAAGTGGGCAGGGTAACACCTGCCCTTTAAATTTATAAAGGAGTGATACACGATGCCAGGGTTCGAAAGAGATATACCAGATTATACGGAAGATATGAGCTATGAAGAATATGAAAGATATGAAAGGGAAAGACTGGAACAGGAAAAGCCGGATGTAATGACACCGGCACAGATAGAAATTTTCTTCCAGGATGTGCCATTCTAAAGGATAGATAACAGGGGGCTATTCTGGAGGTACCGGAGGCCCTCTTTTAGGAGTTGACCATAGATGCAAGCTATAAAAGAAACCGGCACTTTAAGAAGTGAAGTTATGTTTACAGGTGAGTTCTTCCCGGAAGAATTCCTTTCAGTCTATTATGACAAGTTAGGTGATTGGTGTTTAAGGGGAGCAGTGAGCGAATACATTAATTATCAGTTATCAGAAGAAGATCTTCTTTCTGAATTTAAGGTTTATGTGATATGGGTTAACTCCTACAGGCCGGAAAGCCTTATGTTTAAAGGCCAGTTTAAGAAATTCTTTATCACATAGACCTGGAAAGATGCCAGATGAAAAGGAGATAAAAAGATATGTATATACCCTTTAACAGAGCAAAGCAAAGGAGATATTACACCGGCTTATTCAGGAAGTTCCTATCCTGGAATATGGATGAACTGGAACTGACAGCAGAAGAGAAACAGGAAATAACAGAAGTATTTCAAGCTTTCATAGAGGCTTTAGAGAAATGTAAATAAATTTCGGCAATAGGCTCCCACTCGGAGCCTATTGCCATAGGAGGGATGACAGGTGATAAAGCCACAGGATTTAAAGCCAGGGCAAGACCAATACATTAAATTCTATTCCCGGATTATGAGGAAATCCCTGTATCAGTATGATTATAGAGACTATAACGGAAAGCTTTATTCCGGTACCGGCGTAACACTGGCACAGGCAAAAGTGAGAGTATTAAAAGAAAGGATGGATGACAAATGTCAAACGGCAAATTCACAATAGGGGACATAGCAAGGATAGTTAAAGAGGTTGCTACGACTGCCACAGAATTAAATGACAGTCAGAAACAGGCTTTACTTCATCAGGCAAAGCGACTGGAATCTATTCCACAGATACAGGGGACAGGGGAGGCATTAACCAGGCCTTTTCCACAGACTGAGATTAAATATCGTAAAGGTTGTAACGGTAAACAGCTTTCCTATGTTGAGACACATAATGTTATAGAAAGGCTTAATGAAGTGTTTAAATATCAATGGTCATGGCAGATAATTGATTATACTGTCGAAGAAAAGCAGGTATACTGCAGGGGAATGTTAACCGTAAGTGTTGACGATCAGGCTGTAGTTAAGGAAGGTTTTGGAGGAAAAACCAGATCCGGCGAAATTGGAGATGATTTAAAATCTGCTTCATCCGACGCATTAAAAAAGGCCAGTACCTTATTAGGAATAGGATTACATCTCTATAGGGATAAAGGGAATTGCAATAATAGGACTGCACCGGCAAGACAGTAACCAGGAACCAGGGAGAAGGCCTTTACCTTTTCCCTTCTGACTGCTTATTCAGAATAAACTATTTAATATATAATAAACATTATAATTTATATTTATAAAAACTTACAGGATTTTACTTTTATACTATAGAATTTTATCTTACCTTGTATATAGAAAGGATGATTTTACAAGATGTTAGAGGCAAAAAGACTTAACATAACGGAAAGGGCTGATGTAATTTTCGGGGGGGGGGGGGGGGGAAAAAAAAAAAAAATAAAAAAGAAGAGAAGGGGTTTTGGTGGGGGGGGGGGGGGGGGGGGGGGTAAAAAACACCTGCAGGACTGGCACGGAGGCCGGGAAAGTGGGTGATGTGTTCTGATAAATAACCCCTATTTTTCAAGATTATCAGAAGGAGAGATTATAATAAATGACAGGTTGTAGCTATAAAACAAAAGATTTTTATGGATTCTTATTATACATAGATGAAATTAATAAAATTAAAAGGAGCGGACTTGATAAAATGACAATGAAAGAGCAGGAAGAAAAGTTATCAGAGAATTGGAAGAAATTTCAGGAGGAGCAGGAGGAGCAGGAGAATACAAAGCAACCAGAGCAGGAGCAGAAAAATAAAGCAAAATGTATCTTCGATACATGGCCGGAAAATCTGAGAATATTTTTTAAAGACAGAGGAACCCAGGATTTTTTTAGTGATTTTTTTATTTATAAACTGGATGATATAAAAGTGGAAAATGAAAAAATACCTGAACCATCAGAAATAACTTCTTTATGCAGGAATTATGCTTATAGTGGTTTTGACGCGGGCTTATTAATCGGTTATGCTTTTTCTCGTTACCTTGATAAACCATTACAGAAATTTAGAGATGAAGCCGAAAGAATATCAAAACATGAATTAAAGAGTATTAAAGAATTAACAGAGCAATGGAATAAAGATTGCCGTATATAATAGATGGCCAGGGGAGCCGGAAGAGAGAGAAGGAGATCTTCTTTTCTGCCCTGCTCCCTGAAAATTTGCAATAGAAGGAGAGATTAATTATGGAATTCAATGATATGGAATTAGATGATGAATTTTTTGATAAATTATTAATTGGTATAAAGATAGAGAAAAATCAGAAAGAAATAGAGAAAAATCAGAAAGAAATAGTTGAAATACGTAAAGTTATTGAAAGAGAGGAAAAAAATATAGTTGATGCAGAAGAAGAATTAACTAAAATATGGGTAAGAAAGAAGCAAATAGAAGTTTTTAGTATCTTACATTCTCATTCAGTATATACTGTTGTAAATTTATATAGTTCTCATATGTTTATAGGAGGGACAGCAACGCCAATAATAAAACTGTCTATTGTATTATATGAAATCCTGGGAAAAGAAATAGCAGAAAATTTAAAGACTCTTGTTGAATAAAAAAAACAGCCGGAAGAGAGAGAAGGAGATCTTCTTTTCTCTCTTCTACTGCCCAGGGCGAAGGGGAGGAAATTATGGAACCGGGAATATATCTGAAGTGTGAAGCTGGAGAAAGATATTTTAATAGTGTTCAGGATTTAAGAAGGGCAATAGGAGCGGAAAATTTATCACATCCAAACCTGTGGAGTTTAAACATGTGGGAGCTTATCCTTTTTTATACAGAAGTGATAATGAAGGAAAGGAAAGCGGTGATAACTTTTGTATCGAGATTGAAGTATATAGTGAATTTTTATATAGATGCCAATGAAGAAAAAATACATCCCATGATTGCCTGGAGAGCGGAAAGGCACGGACAGTTAAAATTATTTTAATTTCCTTCTCCTACCCAGGGCGAAGGGATGAAAAAAGGAGGAATGACCTATGTTAAAAGTGGAATGTCCTGAATGTGGAAGGGTGAATTCTGCACCTATTGAAGGTTCTTTTCCCGGCTGTGATGGTATAGACGATGATTTAAAGACGGGTTTTAATTGTGGCTGTGGTAATCTCTTTAATGTAACTTATATCCTGACCGAAAAGAGAAGCTATAATAGATGTGAGATTTGCAGGGAGTATGAATTTAATTGTGACCTGATTAAGGCGAAGGAAGCAGGCGTTTATTTTTGCAAAGACTGCATTGATAAAAGCTATTCTGCCGACACTACCCAGGGCACTACAGCAGGGGAGCTGTCGAATGTGTAAAATCCTTTATTTTCAAGGCTTTTTAAGACTCTAGAAGGTCCGGCACGGACCATCCAGAAGAGGAAGGAGGGAATTTATGGAACTATTTTATATTACATATTTCATATTAACACCATTAACCATAGCAAGTACAAGGTGTATTGAGTATAATTTCAAAAAGGCTTATATGAAAAGAAGATCTATCTGACAGGGATATCTTGGAAGCTGTTAGAATATAAGACCTGTTAGAAGATAGGCGGATATAAACAGAGGGAGCCGGAACAGTCAATTCCGGCTCAACTATAGAAAATAAGAAAAATTATAAGTATGAATGGATTTTACCATAGAAAATTAAAAAGGGATATAGTATGAGAAATTCAAATGACAGGCCGGATATTAGAATAAGAGCACACACGAAGAGATTACTTGATAAAGTTATAGAAAAAACAGGGAAAAAGCAAATTGCTCTTGCCAGTGAAATCCTGGAAGAAGGATTAAAAAAATATTTGTCAGAAGATGAATTATTGTTTATTCAGGAAGAAACTAATATTGATAATATTGAGGTTAAAAGTAAGAATGGGATATCTGGATGGTCTGAAAATTATTTAAGATTTGAAATTATCTGCACAAAAAAAAATATAAACAATATTCTTATTCTTATTCAGAATTTACTTGAAATTGAAAGAGTTTTAGCGGTATTAATTGAGGTAATAGCTATAGAGAAAACAAAAAATTTTGCCATTCAAATTACTGAACAATTTGAAAACATGACATGGGGTATCGATAAAGATTTTACACCTGAACAATTTATAGAAACCAGAATAAAGCCCTCTTTGATAGGCAGGAGAAAAATATTATTAAAAGTTGGAATCGATATAAATAATAATTTAACTAAAATAATTGATACCTTAAGAGCATTTAAGCGTGTCGACAATATACGTTAAAAATATGTCGACAAAAAATTTTACATATTTGTCGCCAGAAATATTTAAAAACCTATTGCAAATTTATCTGATTTTAGTTTATAGTAAATTGGTAAATAAAAATTGAAATTTTCCAATAAATTATAATACAGTAAAGGAGGTGAGTAATTTGAGCACTGCCACAAGAGAAAAAATCACAGTCGTTAAAGTTGATAATGACACTCATTTTAAACTTAAGGAGATGGCTTTATACAAGAGAACAACCATTAAAAAACTGTTATCTACAATGATAAGGGAAAATATAGAAAAATTAAAACAGGCTTAATTGTCGCTAAACTCTATAAGCCTGTTATATGTCGTTAAATATAACTTAAAAAGTTAAGTTATTAACCACTTTTATTTTAACATAAATAAGTTTAATCAACAAGTTGATTAGAAAACAAATTTTCTTATAAAGTCGTTTAGAAAATAAAAAAGACCGTCGGAGAACGGACTTTTAAACGACTTTAAAACGACTTCAAACGCTGAGATTAGTATAACACAGGAATTGAATTTCAGTCTACTGCCAGAAAGAAAGGAAAGCTATGGTAAAAGATATTTTTGATGAAACAGAGAGAAAGGAGCAGTAAAGATGCCTTGTAAATGCGACCTGCCAGATAAACACGCGTACCATGTCTATAGTCCAGAGTATGAATGCAACATCTGCCTGATTTGCGGGGGCTATTGTTCTAATCAGGCGGAATGTCCAGATGATAGGGAAACCATAGAAAACGAAGGAGGCGTAATAATTGGATAAAATTGAAAGTTCAATAATCCTTAACTATTCAAAAGTGTTAACTTATTTCCTGGAAAAAATGAAAAGTCAAAACATAGACCTTCAGGAAAAGGCTAAATTCAAAGAAAGCGAAGCAGAAAGAGAGGGGAGTAAGAATTTTCACAGGGGCGTAGTGTGTGGACTGGATGAGGTTTTATCTATACTTAATGAGATAATTTGTCAGGAAGAAAAGAAGCAGAAGGAGAGTTTAATAGATCTTACTCTTATGGTAAAAGAATGGGTACAAAGCTTTCATCAAAGCCCATATAAAGAACTTGACATGCCATTAAATCTAGATTTCTTTCGATATCCTGATGAATATACTCACTTCAGGGAGCACTTTAATTTTTTAAAAGAAGAAAATTTAGAGCGTAGAGCCAGGTTAGAAAAAGAATATTCTTATTATAGAGATTATTTCAGGGAACATCCTGAACTTACATTAACAGAAGAACCTGAATCTATAGAATAATTTAATTTTTGAAGGGCGTTTAAACACCTTTTAAATGCCCTTTAAAGACCATTTAAACGGAGGTAAAAATTATGAAATTAACAGAGCAATTCAATATAGAACTCAGAAGTTATGAGATGCCAGAACCAGGAGAATATAAACTCAGACTTAAGGCCATAGAACCTATTACTATGACCTATAGAGGCGAGGAATTCAATAAACTCAGATGGACATTTGAAACGGTGGGAGCGGTTAACTCCCAGGGCGAACCCTTCAGGATTTATTACACGACTGCCCAGGAATATACAGGAGGCCAGAAAGCGAACCTGACCAAGTTAACAAAGGGTTATTTTGGGAGAGTTCTTACCCTTGAAGAGTTCGCGGAACTGGACATTCGACACCTTACCAGTCGGGAAGTGGGAGCCATTATTGAGATAGCAGAAAAGGAAAGCGGTGATTATCCTAACATCATCCTGTTTAAGACTCTAAAGAAGAAATCACCGGCAACCCCTTTGCAGGATGTAACCGTACCGGAGGCCCGGCAGGAGAATATAACGGAGAATTCAAAGGAGCCAGGCGAGCCGGGACAGGAGGAGGCAGATCTAAACACGCCATATGAGGCGTATCAGGGATGGTAAATATTGCCACATTAACGGAGTGATGCAAGATGATAGAAGTTATCAGGAAAGATGGAAAAGTCGGACAGGTTATATTACAGAATGACATGTTAATTTACAGGCCGGAAAAGGGAATAAATATGGGCGTATGTTGCCAGTCTTTAGAAGAATTATCGAAAAGAATTTATAAGATAGGATATAAGATTATCGGCAAGGGTAAGGACTGGAAAGTATTTTGTTTAAGGCTTATAGAGGAAGATTTATTATTATCCAGTGGGTCAGGCAATGCACTGGATAAAATCCCGGATGAATTATATATCAGGATAAATAGATGAGTAAAAGAAGAGGATTGAACTATGAACCGTGATAAATGGGATAAAATTAAAAGAGTCCTGGTTAAGCAGGACAGGACACTTTTTAAACTTAACGGTTCGACCTTATATGTGTATTCTTTCCTCTTCTTTCCATTCCTGCTGAATATTAAATAAGGAGAATAAATTATGGCTAAAATATTAGAGTCAAGTAACTGGAGTACTTTTCAGAGTGTTCTATATGATTTTATAAGGAATAATGATTAAGGAAAGGGGAAAAACATGTCAAAACAAAGATTTATATGGCCGTCTATATGGGTAAGCGAGAACTTTTTAGAGTTAAATTTCCGGCAAAGACTATTATTTATAGGTATGTTCTCATTGGCCGATGATGAAGGGAGAATAAAAGCTTCTCCCATATCCATAAAAGCTGCTGTTTTCCCTGTGGATAATGTTTCTCTTGAAGAAATAAAATCAGATTTGCAAGTTTTATATAAAACTGGTTGCATATTATTATATAAAGTAAATTCTGAAATATTTGCCTCTATTGTAAAGTGGGATATTTACCAACATCCTAAATATAAGGTTGCTTCAAAAATACCTCCTCCCGGTAACGAAACAGACCTTCTCTCAATTATACCCAGTACGGGGGAAGTACTTCTCCCAATTATACCCAGTACGGGGGAAGTACGGAGCTACGAGAATAATAGTAATAGTAATGTTAATAGTAATAGTAATAGGGTAGAGAATAATAGTAATAGTAATAGGGGGGATTTTTCTGATGATTTTACTACTGCTATTACTATTACCGAAAAATCAAAAGAGGAAATAAAAGAAAAATCTGCTGTCGAAGAAATTGCAAATTATTATTTTACTCTTACCGGAAGAACTGCAAATTCCCCTGATTATGTTGCTATTACCGAGGTTATTAATTCCCCTGATACCTCTGAACCTTTATCCAGTCGGATAACCATGATAAAAAGTACCATGGCGGCGATGGCAGAGCGGAAAGCCAGAGACCCGGCGACCGGGAAAATCAATTCTTTTAAGTATTTCAAGGATGCCATATTGAGCGAATTCAGGAAAAAGAAAGAAGGGATAACAGATGGAGCCTATGGAGCAGGAACGAAAAAACCAAAATTTACAGGATATGAATGTAAAGACCTCATTATCTTACCGGAAGATGAAGGAGATGAAGGACAAAGAAATTAGGGAAAAATGGTCATATACCTTAACGGAGGCCAAGAAAGCAGGAATTGAATTTTCTATTCCTCCCCCCCCACCACCTTATATAACTTGCTTTCATTGTAAGAAAGATACAGAGCCGATAGGAATGTTACATCCTTTTGAAAATCGTATATGGTTATGGTGTGATGCCTCATGTAACTGTACCCGGGCACTGGAAGAGAAGGAGAAGGAGGAGAAAAAAACAGAAGAAGAGGAGAAAGACCGGATAATGAGAGAAAAAATTAATAAGCTCTTTTCTCAAAGCAACATAGAAGAAAGGTTTAGAAGCAGGACTTTTGAAAATTTTACTATTACCGACGATAACAGATCTGCCTATAAAAAAGCCAGGCATTACGCAGAAGTGTTTGAGGAATTCAAAAGAACCGGCACGGGGATATTTTTTACTGGCACAGTAGGAACGGGTAAAACACATCTGGCTGTTTCTATTGCAAACCTCTTGATTAACAGACAAATTCCTGTAATATTCGGAACTTCAATAAAACTGCTTTCCAGGATAAAACAAACCTATGGAAATAATCAGGAAGAAGAGAATAAAATTATTTCCCTGTATTCAAATGTTAATCTCCTGGTTATAGATGATTTAGGGAAGGAAAAACCTTCTTTCTGGGTTCTGGAAAAAATTTATGAGATTATAAATAATAGATACGAGGCAATGAAGCCTATGGTTATAACATCTAATTTCAGCTTAAATGCTATAGGAGAGAGGTTTTCATCAATAGATGAATGGATAGCAAAGGCGATATGTTCCAGAATATCAGAACAATGTTCCAATGTTGAAATTAATGGCCAGGACTGGAGAATGAAATAAAAGGAGGAGGAAGAACCTATGAAGCCGGCAGAACTGTTAAACAAAAGAAGTTATAATACCATAAAAATAAGTTCATATATTTTAAAGAGGAAACTTATGTCTATGATTGCCTATTTAATATCAAGAAAGGTATTTAACAATCAGGTTAAGCTATGGTTTTATAGGCAGAATTTTAAACATCTTGGAATGGTTTACCAGGGGGCATGGGTTTTAAAGTTTAATAGATGCCAGAGATATTTTACGGATTTATTCTCAGTATACTGGTTTCTAAAAGAAGTTATGGAAAAAATTGATGATAAATAATGTCTTAAGACAGAGGCAAGACACATTAAGACATGTCTTAAATAGGAGTTGATACAGTGGAAGAAGTAAAAATCGAAACTATAGAAGATAGAGAATTGAATAATACCATACTGAAAATGAGGTCAGAGGGTATATCTATTAGAGGGATTGCAGAGGAATTGCATATATCAAGGGGGCAGGTAGAGCATAGATTAAGAAAAATAAAACCAGAGTTTGAAACAATATTACAAAAAGCTGAACCGGCACGGGTAGAAAATTTCATACAGACAATAGAGACATCTATTTTTAATACTCAGGCCAAAATAGAAGAGATGTACCGGTATTTTGAAGAAGTAAAATCAGGCGTTGAAGATACACGGGATAAAATATTACTGCTTAAAGAGTTCCGGGAACAGGTAAAATTCGCAAAAGAATTCATAGACTCAGTTAATCCTTCCTCTATTGATAAGATGAAATATGCTAATGTTCTATCTATTGCCTTGCTATATGAGGAACTTTTTAAAGAAGAGCCTGAAACAATAAAGAACGTTCAGGAGGCCATGACCGGTAAAACTTCAGAGGAGCTTTTGAACGTGATATATGCCATTTGTCCAGACGTAGGAACCAGGTGGAAAGAAAAATTAAAATCTACACAAGGGGGAGAGATAAAGCCATGAACTTAATAGAAGAACTTATGAAAAAAGAAGACTGGGAGGAAATAAGGCCGGAAATTAAATCTATTGCATATGATACCATTACCCAGGAGAAGCCAAAATTAACCCTTCAGGAATTCAAAGATAAATTCTTATCTCACTATTTTTATAATGATGCCTGCGAGATGCACGACGATATTATTCAGCTTGCACAGGATGAAAATGAAAAGGCTGTCGTAGTAGTAGCACCCAGGGGATTTGCTAAAAGCACCCTGGTAAGTCTTGCCTTCCCCCTATGGTGTATATGTGAGCAGTTAAAACATTTCATTGTTATTGTCAGTGATACCAGTACTCAGGCACAGGGCTTTTTACGTGATATAGTTCAGGAACTGGAAGAAAACGAAGCCCTTCATGATTACTACGGTGATGATATTTACCCGAAATTAGATCTTCAGGGTAACTTCGTAAAGTGGACAGACACCGATATTATAACCAGGTCTGACATTGAAATAGTGGCAAAAGGAGCGGATAATAAGTTAAGAGGTCTCAGAAAGAAACAGCACAGGCCGGATTTAATTATAGTGGATGACCTGGAGAATGATAAAAACGTTCAGACCCTTGAACAGAGAAAGAAACTGATGAACTGGTATAATAAAGCCCTTCTTAATACCCTTGACCCTGACACCGGCAGAATATTTGTTATAGGTACTATAATACATTTCGACTCTTTGTTAAAAAATTTGTTCAAGAATAAGACCTATACGAGCCGGTTTTATACTGCTATTAAAAATGACGGTTCTTCTTTATGGCCTTCCAGATGGAGCCTTGAAAGACTCCTGGATAAAAAGAAAAAGATAGGTTCAGTGGCTTTTAATTCTGAGTTTATGAATCAGCCAATTAACCCGGAAGCGAAGATTTTTAAAGAGGAATGGTTGAAATATTATAAATCCAGAGAAGTGGAAAGGAATGGAACTTGCACTTACAGAGGGGAACTTCTGACAGTTTACGGAGCCGTTGACCCGGCAATATCTCAGAAAGAAAAGGCTGATTATTTTGCCTTCTGCACCATAGGAGTAACGGCAAATAAGGACATATATATCCTAGAGGCTTATAAGGATAGGCTTAATTTTACATCTCAGATAAGAACCATTATTCAAAAAAATGAGAGATGGAAACATAATCAAATTGCAGTAGAAGAAAACGGATATCAGGCTGCTTTAAAAGAGCAGGTGTTGAATGAAAGACTTCTCAGAATAAAACCAGTAAAGAATATAAAAGATAAGTATACCAGGATAATAGGACTGTCAACATACTTTGAGAACGGGAAAATCTTTATAGATGAAAATATGAAAGAGCTTATAGAGGAATACCTTTTTTATCCTGACTCTCCGCATGATGACCTGTTAGATGCCTTAGAGATGGCCATAGGGCTAATA
Organism: uncultured Synergistia bacterium; assembly: GCA_937888925.1. The sequence goes on from CALARM010000830.1 coordinate 13,411, forward strand.
GGTTCAAGCTCAAGCACCTCTATTGTAACTTCAAAAGCAAGAAGGAATACAATGCAAGATAAGTTAAGAGGTTATTCTAAATATTCTGCCAGTGACATAAGGCGAATGTTTTAATTATGAGCATAAAAAAAGAGTTTTTAAATAATCTAACTCCTGAATGTTTAACTGAAAATATGAGGTTTTTAGCTGAAATTTGCGGAATGGAAATAACCATTAAGCTTATGGAGAGCTTTCCGGGAATTACATAGGTAATATAATATAGTCATTAAAGATACCTTTAACGAGATTATACTATCAGAATAGATAAATTTGCTAATATAATGCTCTCAGAATGATTTCTTTTATAACGGTGGTATATTTTCACACAGAAACATTCCTGGAACGTTTTAGAGAACGTTTTTATAAAAGGCTTATAGAATAAGGATTTTACGAGAGGTTTAATTTTATGCATGTTGTATGGGAGATGGTAACGGAAAAACTGCCGGCAGTTTAATTATTGTAAACAGGATTTTACAACATGGTCGTTAAAGATGTCTTTAACGACATTTTATACTTTAAAGAATGGCGTAAAATAAGGGTTTTACAAAATGAGGTTTTTCTGGAATTTTCCAGTGTATATAAAAATCAAAATAAACTCTTATGGCATAAGGATAAGATTAACTTTTTTATAAAATGATGCAAAAAATGTATTGTCTATAATAATTATAAACAATATCAATAAAAGCCTTATGCGGTAAGGTTTTGAGGAGGTATAATAAATATCTTGTTGTTTATATGCTATTAAAAATACAAATCTTATAGGATGCCGGCAATTATTTCAGTTATCCTTATCCCGAAATGATCATCTATGAGGACTATATCACCTCTGGCAAAAACCCTGTTATCTACCATTAATTCTATAGGTTCATCTGTTATTTTATCCAGTTCTATGACCGTACCTTCACTGAGATTAAGAATATCTTTTACCGGCATTTTCGTCCTTCCTAATTCGGCTGCAATCTGAACTGATACATCTTTTACCAGATTTATACTATGGTAAATTTCCTCCTGTTTCACCTCTTCAATACTGGCAAATATAACAGATTGAACTCCAGGCAATTCCTCATTATGTTTCATATCATCATATCCTTTCCGTTAATATCCTCTATAGTTCCAGTCGAAAAGGATAAAGAAAACTTCCATGACCCGAAGACCGGCAAAACCCCTGCCATGTGCAAAATAACAGGGCTTATTCACCAAAAAAATACCATTCTAAAACACCGCACTCAGAGCCGTTTTAGACCGGTTTTAAGGCAAAAAAGAGGCGTTCATCTATACAAAACAAATATAGTCAATTTTGATGAATGGCAGTAAAACCCGTTTAAACGCCGATATTTTGAAAAATTATAAAAATATGCTATTATAAGCTCATAAAATTATTCCAGAGTAAATTTCTATCATGAATATCCTTCGATGCGTTTAAAACGCATTTTAGAAGCATACAGATATATTCTGGTAGAGAGAGCACCAGCATAATAAGAGCAGAAAGGAGAAACACATGGAAGCACAGGACATCACAAACGTCATAGAAGAAATCAAAGACACTCTGCCGGAGGATCTCACAAAAGAGATCAAAGACACTCTGACATCTATCTACAAGAAACTCCTGGAGATAGACCCGCCGGTAAAAAAACTTGCAGTATTCGGAGGCAACTATATAAAACTCCTGGACATTCAGGACATCTGCTTTATAACAGTTGACGACGACAGAAAAAAAGTAGTAACCTCTGACGGTAAAGAATGGTATCTGAAAGAAACCATGACAGTCCTCCAGAAAAGATTCAAAGATGATCCGAAAATGATGACAGTCCACAGAGCCTATATAGCAAACCTGCTTCAGGTAGACAAAATTTACATAGGTGAAGTAACGACTGGAAAAAACAAAAAATCTTCTACCATGCACCTCATGTTTAAAACCCTCCCGGAAGAAATAAAAATACCTGTCAGTGAAAACAACCAGACGGAAGTAAAAGAGTATCTGGGAATAAAATTGCCAAATGCTGCACCTCTGGAGCCACAGCCGGAAGAAGGAGAACAGCCGACGCAATGAAAGAAGACACATTAACAAACGAACAGCTAAAAGCACTTATAGGACAGGAGGTAAACAGACAGCACAGGAAACACAGACCCCTGACTGTTCCGGTTCTTGAAGAAGGCTGCTATAAAGCTCTGAAAGCAGATGATATTCTTTATGCCTTCTCAGACAAAGAACATGT
>CALARM010000831.1 GCA_937888925.1 uncultured Synergistia bacterium
GAAATTCTATAAATTATTTAAATAATACTTGACTCTAAATTACTGCTAATGTATTATATTAGCAGTAAAAAAGATGCAGGGAATAATTTATGGATAACTTGATTAAATACTTTAAACGTAAGAAATACTGCCGGATGAAAGAGCTTAAAGAAGCATCTTTCCAGACAAGGGATATTGCTAAACTCTGCCAGAAGGAAATAATATATAAAATCAAACCAGGTCTTTATCGCCTTTCAGATATAAAGGAAGTTCCCGGCATAAGTTCCGGAATAATTGATGTATGTCAGGCTATTCCTGAAGGTGTTATATGTCTTATTTCTGCACTGGATTTCTATGAACTTACCACCTTTAATCCCCATGAAATATATCTTGCCGTGCCTCATGAAAAGAAAGTTTCTAAAATTATATATCCTCCTGTGAAAATTTTTTACTTCCCGGAAAGATTTTACAGACCCGGTATAAATACTATAAAAACACCTTATGGTTCTGTGAAAATATATAACAGGGAAAAAACAATCTGTGATATGTTCCGTTATCGTAAAAAGCTGGGAGAAGATCTGGCTCTTGAAGGATTAAAAAATTATTTAACCCTTGAAGAAGCAAGCATGAGGAAAATAAGAGAATATTCGGTAATCTGTCAGGTTAAAACAGTAATTTCTCCTTATGTAAAGGCGATTGTTGCATAATGAATGGAAAATCAAAAAAGCAGAGAACTATAAAAAATATGCCTGCCTCAGTCAGAGAAAAACTATTAAATCTTTCAAGACAGACCGGACGTGAGTTCAATTCCATACTCCTCCAATATTTTCAGGAAAGATTTCTTTACTGAAAGTTGCCGCTAAAGGGATATGTGATTTATGTGCTGATAAAGCTCCTTTTAATAATAAAGCCGGTAATCCTTATTTAGGATGTCATCATATTACCTATCTCTCTGAAAACGGTAAAGATGGCCTTAAGAATTGTGTTGCTCTATGTCCTAATTGTCATGCAAAAATGCATGCCCTTAATTTAGACGAAGATAAAGAAAAACTTTTAAAAATTGCCAACCAGCGTTATGAAAAGATTTTTATAAATTAGATTTTTCTGTAATGTATATTCGAATATAAAGAAAAATTAAAACTACAGTTGATAAAATTAATTCGAAGTAGGAATTTGAAGGAAATTTGTTTGATTTAATAGAATAACCGGTTAAAAGTATTAAGGAGGTTGTAAAATGTTAATAAATGATCTGTTTGATTTAAACAAGGGGCTTTCATTTAATTTATGGGATGTTCCCAACATAACTGCACAACCAGGTGTACTGAATACTCATATTGTATGGCCTCAAAAAAGGAATGGCGTCATACGTATCAGTGAACAGGAAGCAAGGGTTTTGTATTGTAATTTACTAAATCAGTCATCATACTATTACTCAATAGAAACGCCAACGACAATGGTATATACCCAAACAGGAAATACACTATTGAGTGCAAATACAGACTTAAGTTTATATGAATATGTTGGTAATAAATTCAATAAAATTGTTAACATCGAATTTAAAGGCCCTAATAGCAATGGAGAAAGTATCAGAAAAGACATCGAGAAAATAATAATAGAAGGTATTACGGGAAACTGGTTTCATACAATTAGTAATATAGATGGGGGAACATTGCCTTCTCTTTTTGATAAATTTATTAATTCGTTTCAAATATGGTTTAAAATTAATGATGGAACTATAAAAAATTTACAAAACAAAATTAGTAATAATAAATTAGAAAATATAAAAACGTTACACCATAAAGGACTTTCAGAAAAAGATTTAATGGTTTTTTTATTACAAAAGGAATTTGATAAAGAGGAAATTAAAATGGTTATGAACTATGCTCATGCCTTTAATAAGTTACCTCAGGATAAAGAGATATCTATCTTGTTCTGTTTTTGTGTTCTGGAAAAGAAATGGGCATGTATAAAACATTTCGATTATAAACCATCATTACATAATTTTAATACTTATGTTCAGGATTTTTTTAAACTTGATTATTCTATAAAATCAGGAATAATTCAGATGGTGAATCCATATGGATGGTCTCTTTTTTCAGTTCCATTTCCATTAAAAAAAAACAAGAACTCCGTGGTATGAAATTACTGAAGAAACCATAGAAAAATTAAAAGGGAACATACCTGAGGAAAAAAAGAAAGATATAGGAGAATTAAAGGGTAAAAAATTAGGAAAAAAAGAATTAGAAAAAAAACTTTGTGATTCAGGTTTTAACCAAGACGAAATACCTGAAATATTAAAAAATGCTAAACCTAAAAATTATTTTTACTGTATCACAGATTACGAGAAGTATCTTATTGATTTGCTTATGAGAAAAACCCAGCAGGGAGGCTATAAATCTGCTGCTCTTCCAAAGATCTATCTGTCCTTTGAAAACCCACCTATTTTTATTTCCGAACCTCGTTTAGAAGAGGGTTATATGCTAGATTTTCTCCCTATTGAAGAACTTCTTGGATGTTATATACCAAGCCTGAAAATTGTAATTCTTTATGACATAGGTTTAGAATGGTATAGCACAAAGCGGAACGTAAATAAAGATCTTTTAAGGGCCGTGGTTCTGATTCATGAAATAGCCCATTGGATAAGTCATCTTCTTCCGAAAAGGGGTATTAAAGAATGGCCTCTCAAATTTTATGAAGATACAGATATAAATGTACACGAAGGTTGGGCTCAATTACTGACATATTGGGTTGTAGATGAAGTAGACAGAGATATAGAAAATACCTTTAAAAAATTGAATACTAACCAACCGGCTCCCTATAAAATCTACGAACATTTCACAAAATACTGGATAGAAGAAATAATGGATTCTCTGGCACATCTCAGAACACTTGGAAAACCTGCAGAACTTCAGGATTGGAAACCATAATCCACCGGCTAAAATATTTTCTCCTTGTTATAACCTTGTTATGACAGGGATATGAGATAAAATACATTCACCATTTTGGTGAAGTAATTTTGGTGAAATATAAAAGGAAATATGTGTTATCAAAATTCACTAAAAGCATTATATTGTCTCTTACCTATTCATATGACATTGGATAGATCGGATTATAACAGTTTTAAAGGAGTTGATATTAATATACGAATTTTTACAGAGTAAAATATTGCAACTTACTATATCTTTAATAATTACTCTAAAACACTGCAAAAATTGAAAATTTTTGCTATAAAAAACATTTTTGCAGACTTAACCTCTGTAAAAAAATCAGCCGGAGGATTTTGGGAAAGCCGTTTTATAGACTAACTACCAATCTCTTTCGAGGTTCAATTACATTATTACTGAACCTCTCAAATATCTCCCAGTGTTCGGTATGAATCGGAACAACCTGGGCCGGCTTCAGTGTATCAATCAACTCCTTAACCGTATCAAAACTGGCATGACCCGAACTATGAACATCCTCCACTATCACACCGGCATCCTCCAGGCTTCTCAAAAAAGCCCGGATTTTTTCACCCTCTTTATACCCCTGCCACATAGAATAAATGAGTTTAGCCCCTTCGAGATTATCGAGTCTTTCCATAGAGCCCAGCATAGTATTTCTCACAAGCAATAAATATTTCCCCGGTTCACTCTGCATTTCTTCCTCTGTAACTTTATAATCTTTATACCTGTAAAGTATATCCTTATTCCCCGCATCTGCAATCATATTCGATATGGGAGAATGATAGGAAACCCTGATTTTATAACTGCCATTTACCTTCGGAACCTTTCCGTCAATCTGATCCAGAACATAAGCCTGATAGGGATCTATCACAAGAGTCCTGCCACTCCTCAGAGCAGCCTTATAAAAAGAAACAATTCTATCTATATTTTGCGTAGAAGAAAAACCAAAAACAAAACCCTCTGTATTTTTACATATCTCAAAAATCCTTTCCTCTCCTTCTTCTTCTGTCATAACTTTGCTATCTTTATCACCTATTGCCGTACCTTCCACCAGTAAAAGATCCACAGGAAGAGGACACTGTTTAAGAAAACTTTTAAATAGCTTTCCCTTTCTGCCATGACTTCGAAAATCACCTGTGTAAACAATTCTTTTCCCATCTGCCTCTACCAGGAAAACATAAGAATCACAGGCAGAATGATCTATAAGATAGGGAGTAATAAGAATATTACCGATAGAAAAAGATTTCCATGAATTTATATAAACAGGATTTTTCGGAATCTCTTCCCATTCTTTACTGATAATCTTTCCAATATTCATCATTTTATGAGATACCTGTCCGAGATAACAGGGTATATCAGGATGAACATACCTGAGCCACCCGTAATGGTCCAGATGATAATGGGAGATTAAAATTCCGTCAATAACAGGATTACCATCCCATTTATACAGGCCATTAACTGACGGAAGAATTCCCTTTGCCAGCAATTCTTCACCGCAGGTAATATCCGTATTAAAAAGACTCCCGTCTTCATTGGTAATAGGAATACCGATATCTATAATCAGTTTCGTATTTCCGCTGACTAATTCAACACAATTCCCGCCTATCTGATTTGCTCCTCCATGAATAATGACTTTCATAATCTTATCCTCCATTACTAAAATTTCCCCATATTATCTCCCTACCCTGTTGTATTTTTCATTTTATTCTATTATAATCAATTATAGTATAATGCGTCATATACTGAATAAAAAATATAGAAAGAAGTTTTTTTATGGATAAACAAGAAGGAACAGATATAGCAGGAAAAGAATCAGAGGAAGATAAAGATTCGGACGATAATAGCCTGTTACTTTATAAAACCCTTCAGCAGGACATAGATAAAACATTAAATAACAGTAAAAAATCCTCAGAAGAAAATAAGAAAATTACCACTACATGCAGATTACTTTCTATGCTCATTAAAAAAGAAATAGATGAAACATCAGAAGAAGAAACAAAGGGAGGACATAATAAAATAACAAATATCCTCAGATTACTTTCTATATTAATTAAACAGAATTCAGTTAAAGATAAGGAAAAAGATAAACTGATAAATCTTGCAGCTCGCCTTGGATGCAGCGTGCCGGCTTTAAAGAAATATATGAAAGAAATAAAAAGATCTTTTGATATTATCTATACTCTTGAAGATATGAGATTTTCCATTAATTTTGACAGAGAAGAATCAAAGTATAAATTTTATTCTGACACCAAATTTCTCGTTCTGACCGTTCAGGAAATGAAAACATTGTATGAAACAGTAAGGTGTTTTTCAAGGCAGTTCAGTGTTCCCTTTAAAGGTCTGAATAACCTTGAAAAAAAGATTTATAGTACCATTGAGAAAGACATAAGAGAAAATCTGAATAAACCTGTTGAAATATCAGGCCCTCAGATAAAGAGAAATTTATCTGTCAGCCTTGATATGATAAATGAAGCAATAAACGAAAGATATAAACTTGAAATAAGCTATATAGCATCATCCCATAAAGACCCGGTTATAAGGAAAATTGTTCCTTATTCTCTTATGTTTCATAATTACGAATGGTATATAAGAGCTTTCTGTTTACAGGATAAAATTGTAAAAACCTTCACTATTAACCAGATAGTCAGAATGGAAATCAAAAAAATAAGTAAAAGTGAGGCAAAATTATTGCCAGATAATCCAGATACAGAGCCGGAACATATGTGGGACTGGAAAGGAACAAAAGAAAAAGAAGTTAAGATAAAATTTACAGGTAATCAGGCTGAAATAATGAAAAAGAAACTTCAATACAGAACAGAACATCCAAGCCAGAGATTTAGCATATCTGGAAAAGATCTGCTTGTGTTTTTTAAAGTAAAAAATCCTTCTTATATGATATCATGGATATTACAGTTCAAATCTTCTGCAGAAGTAATTGAACCGGAAAGCCTCAGAATACAGATAAAGAAAACATTAATTTCTATGCAGGCTTTATATTAAAAAATCAACAATTTATTTACCCGACCTCCCTTTGACCTGTCGCGATAATTTAATCATTAAATTATCGACCCTTATTCATCTCCTTATTAATAACAGTAAAAAAATTATTATAATTTTTATTAGATCGACTATAAGTATACAACGCTATATACAAAAAAAATTATAATTATAAGAGTACAGATTATTAAAAGAAAGAGGTAATGTAAACATGATACAACAAAAAGTAGTTCACAAAGTGATATTTCCATACCATAATCTCGAAGAATGGTTAATTAAAGAAGGGATAGACGGATGGAGATTAACAGATATTACCACTGTTATAACAAATAAAGGCGCTGCAATGTACAGCAAACAGAACGGATATTATTTTGATGATTGCCTGTTCTTATTCAACAAATCAGATAAAAAATATACCTACAAATGTGTTTCTTTTACCCGCCGCCGTGGTAATTCAGAAGAGATTATGGAAAATATCAATAATGAAACAGCCGGATTAAATGCAGAAAACTTTGAACTGATAAAAATACTCGCTCCCGGGGTAATCAGCTCTCTTCATGAATATCCTACAAAAGGCTCTCTGGCTTATATTATGATATTTATTAGAGAAGATGGATAGAATGATATTTAAATTTTTTCTACAGTTACAATACGCTGTCATGATACCCTGTTAATATTATTTAAAGGAGTTGATGATAAAATGAAATTCGAACTGAGTGAAAGATTGAATACCGGTAAAGACAGATCTGTTCTTATTGGTATTTTAGAAGAAAAATTCCGTAACATATCACCTAAAGTAGATCGTACAGACAATGGATTGTTCATAAGAGCAATAAGAGCTTTCCCGGGTTCCACATTTCGTCTGGATATTACAGACATAAATTTAATAAAAAAAGAAGATGGCTATTTATGCACTGCAGACGTGACATATATTCCATCGATAACATTTGTGATTGCCTTTTTATTAGGACTATTTTCCAGCGGAATATTATGGTTAATACCTGTATATTTCTATATTACTCAGAAAAGAGCTATTTACAATGTGATTCAGAGTGTTTTAAAACGGGTGAAAGATGAAGTTGAGTAAAAATATAACATCACCTGTATGTTATACCAGAAAGACTGGCAGAAATATACGCTGTCCTGATGCACTGTTAACATATGACTTTAAATGGGAAGGAAATATGAAGAAAAACTTACCTGTTGTAGCGATATTAATATGCTCCGAAATATCGGTGAGGTTATAGAATATGATCATAAAAAGAAAGTCTATTATTTACAGGAAAGTATCTTATGGGATTTTTGATTCATAGTCTTTATCGGGAATAATACTAGCAATGAGGGGTGAACATATGACAGGAAAAATAATAAAATGTAGTAATTGCAGAGAAAAATTGGCTCTTACTGAAAGAACGAATAAGATTTTTTGCCTTTACTGTGGAACAGAGAATCTATTAACAGATGTAATAGAGTTACCAGAAGTGGAACTGAATTGCCTCTCCTGTAGCGCGAGGAATAAAGATAATAGTATATTTTGCAGTAAATGCGGAGCTAAACTTCAGAAAGAATGCCCTTCCTGTAACAGAATGCATACTTATGATGCAGTATTTTGTCCTGAAACAGGCCATAATATAAATCTTAATAACCACAAACCAGAGTTTTATATTAAATCAGCTCAAAAATGTGAAACTATAAGGACAGAACTATATCTTCGGTTGACTGCACTAGATAAAATAGAGAATCTCTATCATAATGAAATACATGTCACAGGTATAACCGGTGATTATATTGAACTGGATAAAATAACTGCAGGTTTTCAGCCAGGGGAACTGATTATTATCGATGCACATAATGATATGCTGAAAACTGCTCTGGCCTTTAATATAGCACAGTTTGTTGCATTAGAGGAAAAACAGCCTGTTGGAATATTCAACCTTAATATAGGTAAAGAACAAGTTGTACAGCATCTTATCTGTTCCCGGGCAACGATTGATTTACACAGGTTCAAAAGGGGTTATTTGCACTATAAAGACTGGCCAAAGCTTGCTCAGGCTGTACCAGAGATCTTAGAAGCTCCGATTTTTATTGATGGTACACCTTTTACTTCCATTAAGGAAATTAGAGATAAATCCCGTTGTGTAAAGATGAGAAAAAATATAAAACTTCTTATAATTGATTATTTACAATTAATTGATTATTCCCAATTTAAGTTTACTAAAACTGACATCTGTAATAAAGTGATTTCAGAAGTCTCCAGAGATTTAAAAATTCTCGCAAAAGATCTGGAGATACCTATTATAGCTTGCTCACTGCTAAGTCGTGATGGAGAAAATTGGAGAGAAGCACAGCTTCCCGACATGAGCAAATCAGATGCTATAGAAGTAAATGATACAGAGTCGGTGGCCTTTATCTACCGTGATGATTGTTATAACTTCGAGTCTGATAAACCTGGGACAGCGGAAATTATAATAGCCAAACAGAGAAATGAGGATCTTGGAACATCAGAATTGTTATATTTAAAACAATATATCACATTTGTAAGTAAAGATAAGTATGATGAGTCAAGTTAAAATCAGGCTTAAGAGATAATCCTTTGAACTGAAACCTAACAGTAAGAAAAATGTTTATTTTGGGGTCGTAGTAGCATATAGACAAAAAACAACGATCTTAAAATATACTAATATCA
>CALARM010000832.1 GCA_937888925.1 uncultured Synergistia bacterium
GGTGAGTTTTATTTTAATGAAGAGTCCTTTGATATTCCAGTCTTTTTATACAGATATCTTAAAGAATTGAATAAAAATAGAGCTATTTATCCCTTTAAACTCGGTATGGCCCTTATGGGACAGGGGCGATATCTGGAAAGTCTAAAACATTTTCAGGAAGCTATTCTTCTGGATAGTACTAACCCGTTTTTTTACGGCGAAACAGGGAAAGTCTATCATAAACTCGGAGAAGATGATGCTGCCCTGGAAAATTTTGCTAAAACTATGTCCCATAAATTAACAGGCCTTGAAGTTTACAGCAAATTAAAAGAGGAACTTGAAGTAAAAATCAGAGAAGCCAGAGGGTTAATAGCAAAAGCGAAAAATCACTTTACCGTCATTGCAAGCCGTGCTACATGGGGAAGATATGAACTGTTACAGAATAAAAAAAGTGAGGTCCGTTCCGGTTTTGAACAGGCTTTTAAACTGTTGCCTCTCAGGAGAGATTTCAGGGAAATATATGCTGAAATATTCGAGGGAGAAAAGCTCTATGATAAGGCTCTGGAACAGATAAAAATATGTGAAAAACTCAGACCTGATTTACTTATTTATAAAGGTAAAGCAGGTGATCTTTATATGAAAAAGAAAGAGTGGGTTAAAGCTATAGATTGCTATGTAAAACTTCCTTTTGAAAAGCAGTATTTCCCATTTTTATTAAATCTTGCCAGAGCCTACTGTATGAGATGGTCCATGAGTTCTGCCTATTCATTGCTGGATAACCTGCTGAACAATTTCCCTTCTTCATCTTCTGAAATAGAAGAGAAAAGACATGAAATAGATAATTATGTGAGATTTTATAGCTGGAATGATTCTTTCGGCTATCCTTCTACTTCGAAATTTCAATCGTCCAACCTATGGGATCAGTCTTTACATGCATCATCTGTGTCATTATTTTTACACTTTAAAAAGAATTTTGACCCTGCGTACAGTGAGGATGAAGTCCGTTTGTTCCGACCGAATTTTTTTATTGCCCATCCTGTGGTATTTAATAAAGAAGTTTATATAGCTACGGGAAAAGGTGAGCTTCATGTTATGGATATAGAAAAGGAGTATATAAAATTTACCATTACTCTCCCTGAAAGAATAAGATTTATTACTGGCCCCACTCCGATAAAACATCCTCCTGCAGTTACACAGGATAAGATTTTTATAACAGCAGGGAGATTTATATATGCTATCAATAAATCTGCTATGGAAATGAGCAGATTTATGCAATTAATACTTCCTTACAGGCCGACTGTTCATCATACAAGAAAGGATCTTGCTTCAATTTCCTCCGGCCCTGTATGGAATAAAGGATTTGTTTACTGCACATTGAAAAACGGCTCCGTTTGTTCTCTAAATGAGGATCTGGAATTTTTTAGATGGACTTTTAACTGCAAAGAAACATTACTGTCTCCTCCATGCCTTTCAAAAGACAGACTTTTATTTACTGCCATGAGCGGTAATGTATACGCTCTCTCAGAGGATTCCGGCAATCTTCTCTGGGTTTTAAATGGTGGTGATAAAATTAATTTTCCTCCTGTAATCTATAATGAAACAGCCTTTGTTGTTACATGTAAAGGACAGATAATAGCTATTGAACTTGATAAAGGTCAGATTATCTGGAAATTTTCCGCCAGAACCGGCAGGGTTTCCGCTCTTCCATGTGTCGGTAAAGACATTCTCTACTGCGGAACAGACAGGCATATGATTTATGGTCTTTCTATCTCAGATGGTAACGTTATGAAGGAAATTAATGTAAAATACCCTGTTAAATCCATTGCTCTTACAGGGAAAGATCTTTTCTTTACAGCCAATTACGGCTATTCAGGCGGTATTTTATGTGCTGTAGATCTTGAAGATTTTCATATGTGTGAAATAGAACTCCTGTATAGACCAGGAACTTCTCCGGCCCTGGCCAATGGCATGGTCTGTATTACTGATGAAGCCGGATATTTATATGTTTTTGCATCTTACAGGCACACCAGTTCTAAATTTGTTGAATCCTGATTGTACGTTTAATTACATAATTTAATCATAAATTAGATTATATTTAACTGAAATTTTGTCTTGTTATTGATTGGATCTTAAATAATTCATATTTAAAATTGTGAAGAGTGAAGGGTGAAGAGTGAAGGGAAAGAGGTTTTATTACTGACCTGAGCATAAGCATGTAATAAAAGTTTTCCTACCGTTACGCGTTACGTTTTACTAGAGCATATATGTATTATTTATGCTTACATCAGTAAATATTAATATTCAATCCGGTATTTCCTGTGACTTGTAAAGTATAAACAGTGACGGAAACACAGATTTACTGAATGTTTTCAGTCAGTTCATTCACCTTATAAAAAAGCAGGAATTTCAATTTTGTCCAAGAAAAAGGATAATATGATTATAGTAGACTTTAATATAAGTAAAAATGAAAATCCTTCCTCGCGTCACGCGTCACGCGTCACGCGTCACGATTTAATATACATTGGAGAGGAGAGATAATATTGTTAAAATGCCCTAAATGTGGAACTGAAAACAGGCAATCTGCAAGATTTTGTAATGATTGCGGGCATATGATTACAGATGAATTGAAAGGGAACGGAACGTTAGGGAGAGGAACTCTTCTGAATAAGTATTCTATAGTTAACCTCCTCAGTTTTGAACTTGGAGAAAGTCTTTATATTGCTGAAGACAGACATGACGAATCTCCCAAATTCATAAAAGAAATAATTACGATTTTACCTGATCAGAAATTACAGGCCAGAGCTATAGATCGTTTTAACAGAGAAATGCAGATTTTATCGAAAATTTCTTTCCCTTCCCTTCCTGTAATAAGTGATTATTTTGTAGAAAGAGGACATTTTTATACCGGTTACTATATTGTTTTCAATTTCATTGAAGGAGAATTGTTAGATTCCTTTCTCTCTTCTCCTTTCAGAGAATTGCCTCAATCCTTTGCAGTGGATTTGAGCTGTAAAATATGTGATGTCCTGGAGTTTTTTCATAATTATAATCCCCCCCTGTTTACCTATAATCTCTCCCCTTCGAATGTGATAATTAAAAAGAACAGCAATAATATATTAATTACCGATATACCTGTTTCCCGTCCCCCTCAGGGAAGAAATATTATTTCCTTACCACAGTGGGTGGAATTTGTCGCCCCTGAAAGATATGAAGGCAAAATCGCTGTGGCAAGTGATATTTATGCCCTTGGTGCTCTTATGCATTATATACTGACAGGAACCAGATCTGTTCCCTTTGTTTTCAAACCTCTCAGAAGCGTAAAATCTGATATCTCTCAGGAACTGGAAACGGTTGTTTCTACATCTCTTAGATTAAAACCGGAAAAACGTTTCCCTTCTGCATCGGCTATGAAAAAAGAATTGCTGAATAAAGGCGAAAAATCCGATGGTACTCTCTATTTAGATATAGAAAAACAGGAAGTTTCTCATGTGAAATCTTATGCTAAACCTGAAGAAACTTTTAGAAAAGATTTTTCACAGTCTTACATGAAACCTGAAGAAACTTTTAGAAAAGATTTTTCACAGTCTTACATGAAACCTGAAGAAACTTTTAGAAAAGAATTGTACCATGTAAAAGCTAAAGCAGAAGAAACATTGCCTCTTTCTGTTAAATCTCCTGTTAAATCTGCTGAAAGTGAGTTTGACAGAACTTTACTCAACTGGTATGTTCAGACAGAAGATAAGGTTTCTTCTTCTCCGATAGCAGTAGATGATACTGTCTATGTAGGTTCCGATGATAAAAATGTTTATGCCATATCAGCCTGGGACGGTAAAATTAAGTGGACTTTTAAAACAGGAAGCTGGGTCTCTACATCTCCTGCTTTTTATAATAATAAAATTTATATAGGATCGAGAGATGGAAAGATTTATTCCTTAAACATTTTCAATGGTAAAAAAGAGTGGGAATTCAGAGGAGAAGAAACAGTATTCTTTAATCCTTCCGTAGATCCTCATAAAGGTATTTTACTTATAGGTGCTTCTTTGTATGAGAGAGGTCATCATCATGACGAAGTTATATTTGGTATTAATTCGGAATCTGGCTCAAAGGTATGGAGCTATAAAATAGGTTCTTCTGTTTTTCATGCTCCTTTTCTCTCAGGTGGTGTAGCTTATGTTGGAACAGAAGGGGGAACCGTAATATCTCTTGATACAGAGACAGGCAAAGAAATATGGAAATTTGAAACAGGTGGCAGAATATATGCTTCTCCTGTAGTATCGGAAGATATTATTTATATAGCCTGTGAAGGACTTTTTAATAATGGTATTGTTATTTTATTAAATGCAGAAGATGGCCGTCATATATGGACTATGGAGTTTGAAA
>CALARM010000833.1 GCA_937888925.1 uncultured Synergistia bacterium
AACTGACCGACTATAATATATTCTGCATCATAACTCCTGAGAATCCTGTAGGCTTCCCACGGGTCAGGCGTATTATATACAGTCTTAACATGTGATATTCTTTTAGATACCTGTTCCGAAATAACAGAAAGCTGCTGTCTTTCATGCCAGTCCCATCCTACAATGGAAGGGAGACCTGTATATATGGAAAATCTATTGCACCATGTATAAAGCTCACCTGTATTCATCTCACATATGACAGGAGAACCTTTTATATTATCTTCCATCCATTCCATAGCTTTTTTATCAGACAGAAATTGAATATTACGGGACTTAAAATTATATACTCCCTTATTCATAAACACCGTACCGTCAAGTGTATGTCCTGCAGTTCTGTCAAATCTATCCCTTATTTTGGCACCGGTAGAAAGAACAGGATAAAGCATTACAGATGTAAAGAGCAGAAAAAATACTGCCAGCCATAACATTTTCCATAATTTTTTCCATTTTTCCATATGTTCAAATATAAGCAATATGACCCTGGCAGAAACCAGACCGGACAATACCCATATCTGCAGATAGAATTTAAAAACAGTATTCATACGCCCCACATCTCCCTTTAACACTAAAAACTCTACCATAACAGACATGAGTAAAGTTATGGATACAATAATCAGGGTAAATTGTCCGGTAAGATCGGGCCTTCTTTTATATGATAACAGAATTGTAAAAACGGATATAAACAGACAGAGTCCTGCCAGAGGATGGACAATGGAAATAAATATTAATCCCAGAAATACAAACAAAATAATATTGCACTGAGAAAAATAAGATTTAACATCTGTTTTTAAATAATATTTATAAGATCTCATAACACGGGAATATTTATCAAAATTTTTCAAAATTAATCGGAAAAATTTTAATAATTTATTATTATTTCTGCCGTACCAGAATTCATTTACAAGGGCTGTTATAATAATAAAAAGGAAAAAACCATGAATGAGTAGATAATCTCTTACCGATGTATGAGAACCATGCCATATTTCAAAAGCATTATAACCTGATACATAATATTTATGATATGGCAGGTAAAGGATATATCCCGACAGAACAAGTGCCATCCAGATAATAAAGGATTTTTTTACACTTATTATAAGTTTCTTTTCTTTCTCTGAATAATATAATATCAATCCTATAAATGATAAAAAACTGTACGTAGGAAAATCCCATGTATTTGTAGGCCAGAGTCCTCCCGTTGTTAAAGCCAGAAAAAATAGTAACAATATATTTAAATGTCTGCCTCTGATAATGGAGACAATAAGACCGAGAGCCAGCAACGTGAGAGGAAGAGCCATGCCATGGGCATGGAGATCTCCGTATAAATAAGTAAACCAGGGCAATTCATTTATAGGCCCCGCTTCATCGGAAGGATGGGAAATAAGTCTTGTAGACTCCCAGTACCACCGCTCATTACTCACTGAAAGTACTTTACCTTGGAACAGAGCGATAAAACCATAGAAAAATTTCACTATATAAAGAGCAGATTGGGATGAAATATTACCCAGAGAAGCAATAGTATCCATTATAATTTTTATCTCACCGAGATTACCTGCAATACATACAAATACTGCACCGGCTATAGCGACACATATTTCCTTTATATTTTTTTTCTTCTTATCCTTATTACTTAAAGCCAGAACAACACAGAAAGAACCGGCACCGGTCATGGCAAACAGGGTCGGTATGGACAGGTTATATGCCACAGACGGTATTATACCTGTAAGTTTAACCAGTGTTCCTGTAAGAACAAAACCGAAATAATAATAATTTATATAACCTCCGGCAAACCAGGGATTATAGGGAGGAAAAAAAGGAGATTTTATTACACCATTAAAATAAGCGAAATCCATAGGTTTTTCTCCCCCGAGGGAACCATGCCAGAGATCAGGATTTAACCAGCGAATTAAAAGAAATATAGTAAAAAACACCCAGAAAAGGCATTCTTCCACAAGTAAAATATCTCTGTTGTCAGATAGAAAATCTTTAATGTCCTGCCATTTTCTATATAATAAATATATTGACCCGCAGACTATGAAGAAAAGAACAGTACATATACCTGAGAATGAAAAATAAATCAGTTTAAAACCTGCCACTGTCCATATAAGCCATGCAACAAGGAACATACCGAGTGTTTTAGAGAGTCCATATCCTCTGTCAGGAAGGCCCTCACAGGCAATAAACAGATAGGGAGCGGCAATAAGTCCAAGCACTTCAAGCAGAACAGCCCATACAATTACCGGTATTTTATTAACAATATTGTTTCTATTAAATAACTCGCTCCATGTGCCTTCTTTCCTGTAGACGGGAAGATCCTTTTCCTGTATAAATGTGGCATTTTTCCACTTTGGAGCATCTACGGGCTTCATCATAACGATATTATTCAGATTTACATTACCTAAAATTTCCTTTACCCTTTTAAGAGAATAAAGAGGGGTTTTCTTAAATATTTGAACCCTGGGATGATCATAAACGGTAAAAGCTTCTTCTGAAGATTGATCAGGTATGGATATGCCGCATAACTCCGGATAGGAAGTAAAATCGGCAATTTTCTCAAAACCGAGAGAACCGTCAAAAAGAGATTTATAATAAGCTACAGTCACTGGATACCTGAGAGGTAAGAGAGGAATGGAATCATAAAGTCTGTTACTGCTCAATACTATATAATCAGTTTCTTCAAGCCAGAGAAATGCTCTCTGAAGTTTTTCTTCCGTATCTTCATCATACCATTTCATTTCCACCTGTTTATACCTGGCAGGATCTTTATCGGAAAAGGAAAAAGGTAGGGCATCATCCCAGTGTTCACAGGAAAGACAAGCACCGGCCTTTATATGGTCAAAAATCCATCGACTCGCTTCTATTCTGCTGTGAGGTTTTCTGTAAATAGCGGTAAAGGCAATAGCCCATAAAAGGGTAAAGATACATACTGAGCCAATCAGCAGTTTTGCCATAAAAGGAGTCCATAATCTGCGTGAATACTTTCCGGCCATGTCATAAAGAAATATAAGAAACCAGGCTGCCATAAGAGTCAGGAACGGATAGATAGGGAGGAAATAACGCATATATTTTACAAACTGTGTACTCTGATGTAAAAACAGGAGTCCAATCCATATAAAAGGAATAAGACCTGTAAATTCTTTTTTATAAATTATAAAATAGCCTGTTAATATCCAGCCTCCCCATGCCGTAAGAGTCAGAAGGGGCCCCATACCCCATAGAAACATCTGTTTTAAAGGGTATATTACAGGAGGTTTGCCTGTCCATTGTTTACAGTAAGGAGGATCTGTCTGGCCATTCATTTCAAGCCTTATACTGGAAATATTACCGA
>CALARM010000834.1 GCA_937888925.1 uncultured Synergistia bacterium
CTGGCTTCTTATGTATTGCCTTGCTTTTTTAAGTGCTTCCATATTACTCTTACCTTCTTTTAGATATTCAAAATATTTTTCTGTCATTATATTGGTTGATACTGACTCAACACTCCAGAGACTCATTAATACACTCCTGACGCCTGAATACTGAAAAGCTCTTCCCATTCCCATAACTCCCTCTCCTTTCAATGTTTTTCCGAGACCTGTCTTACAGGCAGATAGTACAGCCACATCTGCTTCCATGTTTTTATTCATTACCTCTCCCATTGTGAAAAAGCCGTCTTCTTCTTTATTATTCACAAGGGTTAATACCAGGGCAGGTTCTTTTATATAGGGCACATCATTATCGAGTATGCCGTGAGTTGCAAATAAAAGATAGGTGTAATCTTTCAAATCTTTATTTTTTATATTTTGTTCATTTGCAGAAAGGCCTGTGTATAAGTCAATTTTTCCCTGGAATAAGACAGATAGTTTTTGAATAATCTCTCCTGTAAGAGAGAGTCTTGAGAATTGTATAAAACCTTCATTTAAGACAGCATTCTGAAAAGAGAGAATAAAATCTGATTGAGGAGAGGTTTTTTCATCAGATCTCAGATCTTTATCGCTGAAAACCGGGTCGCCTGCCGCAAATAAACCTTTCTTACCTCCTCCTTTGTTGAGGGTTCTGATCATAGATAGTGCGCTGGCAGACTGGTAATAGGAAATATTATAAGTATCTCCCATATAGGTTAATCCTTGAGGGCAGGGGCCGTATTTCCCCTCTTTTATCTGATAATTGTCCGATATGTCTGTTATGAGAGCTTCAAAAGGGAGGATACCAAGTATTTCATCGGGGACTATGATAATTTTTTCATTTTTAATTTCTGACAGAAGATCTTTCATGAGAAGTTCATATAATTTCTTTCCTGTTTGAGGATTGAATTTTGCAAGATCTGAATAAGAGTTTATTGTTTCAAAAGTACTTCTGTATGATTTAACAAGAGTTGTCAGTTCTTCTCCTGTTAAAGGGATAATAAGAGTTTTTATGATTTTACCTTTTTTTATAAGATAGGCAAAGGTTACTGTATCAGTAACTTCATATTCTATAAGGACTTCTCCTTCTTTCAAGTTTATCTCTTCTATCTTTAAGGGTCTGGTATACATAATAGAGGCATATTCAGGATAGTTCTGTCTGAGTTTACTTATGAATTTTTCCTGTTCTGTTTTAAGAGGTTTAAGTTCTTCCTCAAGTTCCTTAAATCTCTCCTGATTATTCTTTTCATAGGCAATATCCATTTGTTGATATATAGAGGCAATTTTATTAGTTAAGTCTCTTTCTTTTTCTGCCAGTTCTTCCGGGAGTTTACAGTCTGTTCCTTCGTATTTTCTTGCTATTTCTTCAGAGAGGACTCTTGCCTTTGTGCTTTCTGCATAGAGGAAACTTTCACTGTCCCTGTTCAGATAGTGAAGAACTCTCACCAGTCCCTCATATGCTTCAAGTCTGCTGAAAACTCCGACTTTACCATCAAAGAAATTCTTTCTCTGTGATGGTGTAAGGGAGTCTCTCTGATGTTCTACGAGTTCCACTGCTTTTTTGTAGTATTTTTCTGCTTCTTTATAGTTTTTCAGTCCCTCTTCTGATAGACCAAGACCAAGATAGGATAAAAACAAAGTCCCAAAATTTCTTGTTCTTTCACCTGATTGTAATGTATCAAAAAAATTTTCTTTTGCTTTTTTATAATCTTTCTTTATAAGATAATATTCACCTGATCTTGAAGAATTTTTATAGTCTTTTAAAATCTCTTTTAATTTAATTATATTACCCTGTGCGAGATAAACATCTACCATATTACCTTGAACTATAACTTTAAAAAGCCAGGTATTTCTTTTTTCCAAAGCCTTTGTGTAATAATCCAATGATTTCTCATATTCACCTGAACATGAATAAGCTAAACCGATGTTATTTAAAGCATTCCCTTCTCCCTGAATATCATCGAATTGTTTGGCTATCTCCAGAGCCTTTGTTAAATATTCAAGAGCTTTCGGATAATCCCCTAAATTTGAATAAACCATACCGATGTTATTTAAAGCATTCCCTTCTCCCTTAACATTACCAATTTTTCTATATAACTCTAGAGTTTTCGTGTAGTAATCTAATGATTTCTCATATTTACCTAAATATGAATAACAATTACCAATGTGTATTAAGTTATCTCCTTCTCCTTGAATATCACCGATTTTTCTGGCTATCTTAAGAGCATTCGTGTAATAGCCCAATGACTTTGAGTAATTTCCTACATCTGAATAAACATTACCAATGTCTTGTAAATCTTTTTCTTCTCCTTTACTATCGTCGATTTGTCTATCTATCTCCAGAGCTTTTTTATGGTAATCCAGTGCCTTTTGGTATTCACCTAAAGAATTATAAACAATGCCAATGTTACCTAAAATAGCCCCCTCTCCCTGAAGATTACCAATTTTTCTATGTATATCCAAAGCCTTTGCATAGTAATCTAAAGATTTTTTATATTCATCTAAATGTAAATAAATTAATCCAATGTCATTTAAAGTAACCCCTTCTCCTTTTGCATCACCGATTTTTCTTTTTATCTCCAGAGCCTTTGTATAATAATCTAAAGATTTCTTATATTCGTTTAAAGAATAATAAGTTTTACCAATTTTACCTAAATCATCCCCTTCCCCATTAACATCACCGATTTTTCTGTTTATCTCCAGAGCTTTTGTATAATAGTCTAGAGCTTTCTCATATTTACCCAAGCCTGAATAAACAACACCGATGTTATTTAAAGTATCACATTCTCCTTTAATATCACCGATTTTTCTTTTTATCTCCAGAGCCTTTGTGTAAAACTCTAAAGCTTTCTCATACTTACTTAAAGAATGATAAACATTGCCAATGTTATTTAGAGCAATAAAAATTCCTTCATTATAACGATTTTCTTGAAATATCTTTAAAGCCTTTTCCCATTTATCCAATGCACTTTGAAAATCTGATTTATTATAAAGCTCTACCCCTTCATCAATTAAACGGCACCCTTCATTAATAGATGAAGAATTAACTATTTCATTCAATTTTTCCGAACATTCTTTCTTTAATTTTTGAACCTCAGTATTTGTTGGATCTAGTTCTAATGCTTTATCATAACATTTGATAGCCTCTTCATATTTTCCTATCTCATTCAGTGCACTTCCTTTAATAGCCCAGACAGGTGCTGCTAGTATTTCACTACCTAACTCAACCAGAGCTTTATCATAACATTTAATTGCTTCTTCATATTTACAAAGATTTCCCAGAGCAATTCCCTTTAAACACAATATAAAACGGGGATTTTTATAACCAAGTTCCAGCGATTTATCATAACATTTAATTGCTTCTTCATATTTCCCCAGTTTATCCAGCGCATTTCCCTTAATAGCCCAGACATGGTTGTCCTTAGTACCAAGTTCCAGCGATTTATCATAACATTTAATTGCTTCTTCATATTTCCCCAATTTATCCAGTGCAATTCCTTTAAGAGACCATACATTGCTGTCTTTTGGGACAAGTTCCAGCGATTTATCATAACACTTAATCGCCTCATCATACTTTTTCTGATCGTATAAAGCCTTTCCTTTCTTAACCCATTCCTCTGCAGTTTCAGCCCCGGCAGGTATAATACTTATCAGTAAAATCAATAGAATTGTAATAGCTATTATGGCTTTTTTAGAATACATAGTTTTCTCCATTTCTTTAAAGGAGTGCCAACGTAGTAATAGTAATAGTCTTTATAATATTTTATTCTCTATAGTTAATAAAAAATCCTTTAATCACAACTTCTACAAAAATTTGCACTCTCAATTATTAATTTTAAGGATAATTCCACTATGGATAGGGATTTATCTCGATAAATATCAAGTAAATAAAGGATTTGTTTCGCTTTATAAAGAATATTTATATACTATATAGATAAAAAGAATTTAACTGTTTGATAAAAAGATAATGAGTAAAGAAAGCGGAGGAGTATATTTATGCAGCAACAAAAACAAAATTATTTTAAAGAAGAATTCAAAAAAATAATTGAATTTAAACAGAGAGGAGAATGTTCCACCTCAGTTCGTGAAGCAGGTAGAATTTTCGAAGAATTGTTGCGACAGATTATACAGGAATATCTCTCTCAGGTAAATTTTTCAACAAGAAAGGCAATATTTGATGCAGAAATGGAAATAGGAAAAGGAACGAAGGGCATAGCTGATTTTCAATTCGGGCAGCTTGTAGGTATATGGAGAGGATGTCGTTTGATCGATGTTGTAGAAGACCTTGAAGGCCGTTCTGCCAGAACCCTTAAAGGAATTGACCTGAATATTATATGTGAGCTCAGAAATGATTGTATCCATAATGCCCATATTCCCGATGAACATGATATAGAGTATGTTATGTCGTCTCTCAGGACTTATCTTACTTATTTTGGTATTTCACTATCGGAATCCACAGGCCAGATTCCAAGAAGTATAGCAGAAGTTTCTGATTTACTCAGAGAACGTTTCTCCTCTGTAGAAGTTATTGAAGGAACATCCGCTTTTTATCGCCGTCTTACTGAAATAATATCCCGTCCTGAAGTGGATACCTATGACCTCACATTTCTGGTGGAAAAACCACCTTCTCTTCCTAAAGTCAGGCCTCAGAATGATCCTGCAAAGGAATATTTTGATCTGATACGTAAAAGAGTTGTAAATAATGAAGCAAGACTGAGGCGTATCATAACTTTTAATAATCCTGCCAAATCGGCATGGATTTTATTTCATCTTGTAGGAGCACATCATGAAGTTTTTGAGGAAAATATGATTCTTGCTTATTTTGATGCAATGAGATCCAATCAGGTATGTGATATAATGCTTCCAAATATAGCGATGTACTATCCAGGTGATAATCCGAATGATGGTATAGCATGGCTTTATTCACATCAACAGTACATTCATCAGAATTTTATCGGTCTCAGCGGAAGTAATCTTTTTAATACAATGCGTCGTATTTATATAAACTGGTTTAAAAGTTGTGACCTCCTTACAGAAGAAAAAGCATTTCAACAATTTACAAAAATATTCGGTCAGGTAAAAAATGTACAGGAAATAAGATCTATAGCAGAAAAATATTATGAAGCAATTCTATTGAATGATGATGAACTTAATAAATCCGTTAATTACTGGTCTCATTTATTTAAGAAATATGACGTAGATGGTACATATACAGAAGAACACAGGAGAACTACCCGGAAATTATCGCTTAATACGTTTAATAGTGAAGATGAGCAACTTTATTATGAGAAACTGAGAGAGGTATGGGAAGATGAGATACTGGAAGATCATGAAAAAGAAGAATTAGATACACTTGTAGAAGTATTATCAATTCCCCATGAAAGAACTGTAGAACTGGAAGAGATGGTAAAGAAAGAACTCGGTATTATTCAGGTCAATGAAAAAAGTTTTAATAGTTATATAAAGCTTCTTGAAACTTTTTCCAGAAAAGGGATCATAGATGAAAATCAGAGAGCCCTGTTACATAAAAAAGCAGAGACTTTCGGTATCCCCTCACATGTTTCCGTAGAAATGGAAGCCAGTCTCTATTATAAAAAAGGATTAGAACTTAAAGAAAATGGCAATAAAAAAGAAAGTCTCATTTTTTTTAAGACTGCTTCATCATTAATACCTTCCTGTGAAAATTACAGGAAAGAATATGAGCTTATGATAGGAGAATAACATTAGAAGTAATGTTGTATGTTTATATGAGAATCGTAACGCGTGACGGGAGAAACAGATTCTCGTTCTTCGTTGTGAACGAACCGGTCGTGACCGTTATTGGGAAAATATATGTGGAAAAATAGATTATAATAGTTTATAAGGAAAATTATTTTGAAATTACCGGTAGAAAGGACTGAACGTGCATATGGCAAATCAAAGGTCAAGAATAACAATAGAAGATACCTTTCGTTATCATGGCGGCCTTGTATTCGGCTTATTTATTGAAAGTTATGAAAAATTTCCTTTAGTTGTCGGGTGCAGTATAAAAACATTTAATGAAAAAATTATAGATATACCTGCTAAATATCTGTTATCCCCCGGCCATGCTGTCTGGTCTGTTACTGCTCCTGATGAATGTGCCAGAGGGACTGGCTTTAACCTTGAATGGAATGGTTATATTATCTTTGCTCTTTATGAAGACAGGACATTTGCAAAAAGACTGGCAGATACCGGATGGATTCGATGGCACATTATAAGTTTAATTGGCTCAAGTTCAGCAGGTCTGGATATGCAGGATGAATATATCGAATCTAAATATGGTAAAAGGATGAATGTATGGAAACCATTATAAATATATAAGTTTTTTTAGTAATATCTAAAAAATTAACTGTTACCACTGCAGGTTTTTTTGTATTTTTCCGCTTCACAAAAATAACCTTCTGCTATCTGAACATTCCCCCTTTTTTCTTCTACCATACCCATTTCACTGTATAAAAACTGTAAATCAAAGAATTCCAGATTTTTTTCTGCTTCTTTAAAATAATCCATTGCTTTTTCTAAATCCTTTTTCTTATGGTATATCTTTCCCAGAGTGAGATATACTTCAGGCATTATATGGAGATTACCCTGTAAATACTCTTCAGCTTCTTTACATTGCTGGAGTGCTTCATTCTTTTTCCCTTGATCACATAAGATTTTTGCTTCCGTAAGATAGATGTAACCCAGGTCATGAAACAGTCCGTCATCCTTTATGTTTCCGGGTAAACAGTTTATACTCTTTTTAATAAATTTATGAGCATCATCAAAATTCTTCTCGAACCGGAAGGTTTCAGCAATTTCATTGTAAATCTGACATTTATTCCGCCATTCTTCGGGATTTAACTGTTCAATTAAATTCAGATCGTCATAATAATTCTCTCTGGCTTTCTCATATTCACCTGCTCTTAAACGGGCTCTTGCCAGTCCTCCGTAAGAAATTGCAAGACCTTCCATATCCTGAATTTCTTTTTTAAATATGACACTTTTACTCAGAGATGAAATAGCTTCTTTCTTTTTTCCCATCTGACTGTAAAGATTCCCAAGTGTGTCATAAATCTGAGCTGTTAAAAATACATCATCTTCTGCAAGTCTAAGAGCTTCTTTAAGTTCTTCTTCTGCATCCATCATAGCGTTCATATCTCTTTTATTCTCTTTTAATAGTATTGCTTTATAGTGATGACCTGTAGCTTTTACAGATTGATTGAGTGTATCACATTCGAGAGCTTCTTCTAATAATCTCTGTGCATCTAATGGATCTTTTTTATGTATACACCATGCCATTTCAATCTTTGCCAGAGCTTTTAACTCTCCTGTCGCTTCTGAAATCAATTTCTCAAAAATTTCTGCTCCTTTCTTAAAATCTCTTTTACAATGAGAAGTTATAAGACCTTTATAAAACTCTACTTCATTTGTTAAAATTTTTATATAGTTTTCATTCTCTGATTTATTATTCAGAATTTCTATGAGTTCATTCAGTTCTTTCTCGGATTCTGTTGTTTTTCCAAGTTTATATAAAGTTACAGCCAGATAAAATTTAATTTCAATTTTATTTCTTATAGCATCTGTACACTCAAGAGCTCTGGCAAAGAGTTTACATGCTTCATCATTTTCGTTGTTATCCATACGTTTTATAGCAGTGTGAAAATAAAAATCACAGGCCTTTTCATAATCTCCGGTTTTTTCCAGATGAGAAGCAATTAATATATGGAGATTATAATCTTCATTTTTTTGAAATTTTAAATATTTCATAAGCATATTGGATAGAAATTGATGATCTATTTCCCTGATATTATTATCTATCTTTTCATAAGCACTTTCAATTACATGTTTATTTATAAATCCGTATTTTTCTAATCTCATTATACCTATATCATATTCCCTGGGAGCAATTCCCCAGTAAGATAGAATTCTTCTGAAATTTTTAATTTTACTTACTTCAATTCCATTTTCATGAAAGTATGAAAGGAGCTCCAGAATTCTTCTTTCATTTCCTTTTAGAAGTGATAGAGGCTCTCCTATATGGCTTTCTATTATATGTTTAATTTCCTGAATTTCTCTGTCCCCATATTCTTTTAATATTTCAATTATTTCAATTATTTTTCCGGGAACTATATAATCTGATTTATTAATGTTTATAATAAAATTAATTATTTCATCTGTTTTTTCTCCGAGAGACACTTTTTTCTTTTCTAAACCGGCAATTAATAATGGTTTTATATCTTTTTCGTTTATATAAGGTATCTTTATTTTTGTTATCTTACTGTTTCTTATTAAAATTTGAAGGTT
>CALARM010000835.1 GCA_937888925.1 uncultured Synergistia bacterium
GTACAGGCAAAAATGAAGAACCTAAGAAATGGACTATGATAAACTATATGCCTGAGCCCCCTGAAGATACCGGTACAGGCAAAAATGAAGAACCTAAGAAATGGACTATGATAAACTATATGCCTGAAGGTAAAGTTGGCATAAAAGAAAATGATGCCATTAAACAGCCTGCAGATTCAGCCAGTATGTTAACAGCCTCAGAGGAACTGGACGGAGGACTTTCATGGTCATATAATACATTATTACCAAAAACAGATAAACATTTTACAGCAACATTGAAAAATAGTAGAAGCGAGTCAATAAGGGACGGGTTCAATCATCTTCCTGAGACTCCCATAGCGGCCGCCAGTAATCTTCCCAAGCAGATTAACGGATTTTCTGATGACTGGAATATAAGTAGATAATTAGATAATAAAGAAAATAATAAAGAAAAACAACAGGTAGGAAACAAAGGAATTTATTATTTAACTTCCTTTGTTTTTTCATTACTGGAATTAGTAAATCTTCTTTTTACCAGAAAGATAATAATGAGCAATAAAATAATACATGGCATTACTATAATCCAGACTTTTTTGAAGGATTCAAAATAATATTTGAAAGTCTCTCCTCCGTAATATATGGCACAGCAGAAAAATGTTGACCATAAAAAGGCACTCAGGAGATTTATAAGGGCAAATTTAAGAGGAGGCATTTTTCCGCTGCTGCATACAAGGGCTATTGCAGTACGAAGACCTATGAGAAACCTTGAAGGAAGGACAGCCCATCCTCCGTAAGTATCTACCATCTTTTTGACCCATGGATACCATGTCTGAAGACGCTTCGATTTTGCAATTACCTTATCAGTATTATCCCTTACGAGATGGAAATAAATATTATCTCCTGCAGCTCCCCCTATAGTAGCCATAAGAATTATACCGGGAAGGCTCATATAACCCATACCGCAGAAAATACATGATACGAAAAGAACTGTTTCCCCTTCAACAATAGTTCCGATAAGAACAGCCAGATAGCCCAGAAGAGAAAGAAACTGCTTATTTCCATTACCACCCTTCTGAAACATGGCAAAAATATGATCTTTAAAAGATGCTCCGTATAAAGACAGTAACACTATAACTGCAAGAAGCACTATTACAATAATCGCATTTTTTATATTTTTACTCATAACGTTCCTCCAGTCACGCATCTACCATATCCACTTGAACCCTGCTATCATAACAATATACCTTACAATTCTCCCGCTGTAAGTATAAATTATAAAATCCCTCAATCTGATCCCTATTATTCCCGATGCAAGAACTATAGGATCTCCTATACCGGGTATCCACGAAAGAAGAAGTATGGGGCTTTTATATTTATTAACCCTCTCTATGGCTTTTTTTATGGCGGAATTATTTTTATCTACGGAAAAATATTTCTTTATTATATAATTATCACACATTACACCCATAAAATAAGTGGCAGTAGAACCAAGACAGTTTCCTGCCGATGCAGAAAGAAAACAAATAACAGGATCCATACCTTTTATTAAAGCCACAATAATAAATCCTTCAGATGCAAAGGGAAGTATCGTGGCAGATAAAAAACACCCCGTAAATAAATAAAACATGTATGCAGGGTCGCACGGCCGTGCGCCCCTGCATGTTCACCTCCAGAGAAAATCTTCTTTCCACATATTATTCTTTTTTAAAGATTTTATCATCAATCTGTCATGTTTACCGTGAGCCCATGTATCTGCCATATCAGACAGATCTTTATACTGACCGTATGAGCCGTAATTTCCTCTGTATCTGAAATATTGAGACGGTCTTGCAAAAAATCTGGCATAGGCATGTTCAAGAAGGAATTTCATCTCTTCATTCGATATACCGGGATGATGGAATGTTAAATTAAGACCGTCAAATTTTTCCCAGTCAGTCTCGAAAATTTTATCCCTTATCTCTTCATAAAATTTTGTTCCCGGGAACGGAGTCAGGATTTTATAGGAAGCCAGAGTAGTATCAAGTTCAAGAGAATATCTCGTTGTTTCCACAATACTCTTTACAGTATCTTTCAGATAACCGAATATATAAAAAGCCTGGGTCTGAACACCCTTTTTCCAGCAGTATTTTATCATATTTCTCTGATGCTCGTCAGGGACGGGACGCCTTCCGAGTTCTCTCATAGATTCTTCGTTTATTGACTCGACTCCGAAGGTCATTCTCTTTAATCCGAGTTTTTTGAGCCTCTCAAGAAGAGGTATATCTACTGTATCAAGTCTTGTTTCTATTTCAAAATATATATCCAGTCCGAGTTTTTCCAGTTCTTTCATAAATTCTTCAATTCTGTCTTTTTTTCCCGTAAAATTCGAATCCCTGAATATTATGTAATGACTTCCGAAAAGCCTGTAATTTCTTTTTATTTCTTTTATGAGTCTGTCTATTGATTGAAGCCTGTATGATCCTCCTATACGATGGGGACAGTAACTGCACCTTTCAGGACAGCTTCTGCTGCTGACCATTGGTATGACTTTACTTATAGATTTCATTGTACCCGGAAGAGCATTTTTTGTTTTATTAAATATTTCCCAGTCAGAAAAAGGAAGACTGTCCATATCTGTAATCTCAGGAGAATCTATCATACCTGAAAATTTCTCACTGAAAGCAAGTTCCATACATGCTGCTTCCGGTTCTCCCTTTATAATAAAATCCGCTGCAGAAGAAAAAAGATGAGGGAGATGGGTGGCACAGAGCCCTATAAATCCTGTTTTTCCATGTCTGTTTTTTTCTTTAAATTTTCTTGCCCAGTACCGTTCATTTTTATAATCTACAAGAGAAGACAATATTATGGCTACATCACCTTCAGGCACAGGGCCGTCCGTAAATATAACATCATGACCTGCTTCTTTAAAAATAGACGCAAGAAGAGACATCTGTATACTGGGAATATTCTGATAGGCCCTTCTTACCCATTCAAGCCACAGTGTTGTTACAGAGAAAGCTTTAAATCTGGCGCCAAAGCCGCCTACGATGGTATCTTTATTGACAAAACCGTTTTTTCCTTTTATATCTGCAAGAACTATTTTTGACATTATTTACCTCTATCTAACCTTAATATTTATATGGGTAATATACGAACCCGATAGGTACTTTCATCTACTACAATCAGAGCACCAGATAGCAGATCTGCTTCATGCTGACGAAAAGCCATAATGACAATATCTCCCATATAGTCAGAAAGAACATTCTGACCACGAACC
Organism: uncultured Synergistia bacterium; assembly: GCA_937888925.1. Next base: position 3,236 of record CALARM010000835.1, read on the forward strand.
TGAATTACACTTGGGCCGGTACTATGAGTCAGAGCAAGAATTGTTCCAAAATCAAGATCATGAGTAAAAACAACATAATTGTTTCTTAGAGCCCAGTCCATAATAGTTCGATCTGTCGCTCCCGGGTCACCAACAGCAGACCAGTGAACTGCTTTCAATCCATGACCGGTAAATAATGATACCCAGTCAGGAGATAAATTCATATCGATTAGAATATTGATATTCATATTTTTACAAGCGGTACATCTCTTTCTTCCACGCGCCATGCGGCATAAGTCAGTGCCTGATCAATATCTTCCTTTTCAAGATACGGATAAGCCATCAATATTTCTTCCCTGGTACGTCCTGCAGCTACAAGCCCTACTATTGTGCCAACTGTTACACGTAGTCCCCTTATACAGGCTTTCCCGCCCATAACGGCAGGGTCAAACGTAATACGCGTTAATTCTTTCATAAGACACCTCTCATGGATATAATAATTCATTTATATTATAACATATATTATAGATAAATTATTCATATCTCAAAGCATCGATAGGATTTAACTTGGAAGCCCTCAGAGCAGGATATACACCTGCTATTAAACCAACAAGAGCAGAGAAGAAACAGACAAAAAACATATAATAAAGCGGGACTTCAGCAGGAAGATCTATCATATAACTTAAAATTCTGGAAAAAGTGATACCGATAATTATGCCTATAAGAGCGCCTATCAATGTAAGGATAATTGATTCCATAAGAAACTGTATGAGAATATCCTGGGTTTTCGCTCCCACAGCTTTCCTTACTCCAATCTCTCTTGTCCTTTCACCTACAGAAACAAGCATAATATTCATTATGCCAATTCCACCGACAAGTATTGATATGGAAGAAATTCCTCCAAGCATAAGAGTAAGAATTCTGCTTATTACAGAAAGAAGAGAAAATATTTCTGTCTGAGAACCTACGGTAAAATTATTTTCCTTATCCTTTTTAAGATTATTTCTTTTTCTTAAGAGATCTACAATTTCATCTTTGGCAGAGTTCATAGTATCAGAATCATTTGGCTGTACGAGTATATTTGTTACATTTTTAGTTTTTCCTACACTCAATTTTTTCTGCATAGATGAAAGAGGAACAAAAATAGTATCGTCCATATCCTGTATGATAATCATACCCTTTTCCTGAAGTATGCCTATTACTTTAAAATTAGCAGTGTCTACCTTTATGATTTTACCTATCGGGTCTTCCCTGCCGAAAAGTTTTTTCACTACAGTTCTTCCCAGGAGACAGACACTTCTCTGGGAATTATAATCCTGAATATCAAAAGGTTTGCCTATATCGACAAACCAGTTTCTTACAACATAATAATCGGGGGTGGTGCCGGAAATACTTGTTCTGTATTCGGATTTTTTATATTTACATGTTACGGAATCACTTAGTACAGGCACTGCATATCTTACGGAAGGACATTCCTTTTCTATGACTTTTGCATCTTCCATGGACAGATTACTTTTCACAAGACCTGTAAGCCTTATGGCCTGACTGTCTCCGCCGCCGGGAAGAACTGTTATAAGGTTCGGGCCGAGTCCGTTAATCTTACTGCTTATGGCAGCTTCAGCACCAATACCGACAGAAACAATACATATGACAGAAGCCACACTTACAGTAACTCCCATCATACTTATAAGGCTTCTCACAAAATTATCTTTAAAATTGTTTTTCGCAATAATCAGGTTTTCAAGTATTTTAAGAAACATAATTTTAACTGACGTAACACGTGACGCGTAACGCGTGACGCGAGGATTTTATATTCAGACATATATTAGAATTCTACACATACAGGGGCACGGTGTGCCGTGCCCCTGTATGATGATTGAATTCTATTCGTGACTATACAGGACTTTCCACCTTTTCAGGGATATCAGAACTCTTTGCAGGTCTTCCGAACTGCTTTTCTATATCCTGTCTGTATAAATTATTATAGGTACAGAAAGGTATGAGTCTTCCGTCAGGCACTGCATAATGTATTACACATCTGCTGGTTCTTTCAACATCGAGATTATAGAGATCCATAAAATGCATATTACTCACGGTGATTGTATTCCTGTTGAGTCTGTCAACAGTTTTTCTCTCACCTGTTGTGACAATCTCTTTAATAAGATTTACAAAGGTATTTACATTCAGATCTGACGGTAAATTCTTTGTTTTCACAAACTTCGCAATATTTGTGACAAAATTATAGGAAATCTTCAATTTGCTTGTACCTTTATCCAGAAGAGTCGCCTGCTGATCCAGGAAATCAACAATACCTGCCAGATCAAGGAACCTGGCATAAGGTATGAGTTTTCCGTTATCTACATAGGTAAGACAGTGACTTCCGCAGTGGGGATGACATGAAACATTTTTAAAACGTTTCATCTGCATCTTCCATGAATTATAGAAATGGAGGAACTTTGATGTAAAGGCATAGGGCAGAAAATCATCTCCCGTAATAGCTCCGTCTGTCTGTTCCTCAAGAAGTCTGAATCCATCGGAAGTGGTTATTCTCTGTTCTACAAGATCCTTGAATTCCAGATCCATTCTTCCCATAAAGGAAACCTGCTGGAAATTAACGGTTTTTATGACATCTTTATTATCTGCACAGAACCTTACTATATCACCGAGCTGATGATCATTCACACCTTTGGCCACTGTAACAACAAGGAAGAAACAGTTGTCTGCTATTTCTTTACTCTTAAACCCGGCCTGTCTCATATTCTCTATGGCTTTCATCTTTATCGGAAGAATATCAAATCCTCTTGTTTTTAAATATACGTCTGGAGTAGTTCCGTCAAACTGCAAATATACCTTTGTAAGTCCGCTGTCTATAAGTTTTTTGCAGTAATCGACACTCTTCGCCAGTTTAATGCCGTTTGTATTGATGTAAATAGCAGTATAACCGACCTCCTTTGCAAGGGCAAGTATTTCAGGAAGGTCTTCTCTGACAGTCGGTTCACCGCCTGAGAACTGTATTGTTGTAAGAGGAGCAGGATTTACTTTCTTTGCATTTTCAAGCATAAACCTTATCTCTTCCATAGTAGGTTCAAATACATGTCCTCCTTCATTAACCTTGGCAAAACAGACAGGACATCTCAAATTACATCTGTTTGTAATATCCATTATGAGCATATATGTTCCCGAATGATGTTCTTTACATATACCGCAGTCAAGAGGGCATCCCTTTATTTTGTCGTTATGCGGTGTCTCAAACCCTTTATCTGTTACGCTGTAATAATTAAATCTTTTAAAAGATTTAGGGTCAGACCAGTAAATATCAAGAGTTTCTCCATGTTCGGGACAATGCTTTTTCATCCATATCTTATCATTTTCTTCATAAACATGGGCTTCCAGCATTTTTCTACATGTAGGACACATAGACCCGGTTTTAAAATCAATTTTATTGTTATCCATAATTTAACTTGATTACTATCTGAAATAGTTACGTCACACTTCCGTAACGAAACTTCAGTAGTCATACACCTCCTTAAAAATTAGAGCAATTTCACATTTTATCATATTTCTTATGAAACTATAGAGATCCTTTATTAAAAATATTTAAAATATTTTCTTAATCAAAGACGGAATTAAAAGTCCTAAAAAAGTAATCCATGTAATTACATATGGAGTTAAAAGAA
>CALARM010000836.1 GCA_937888925.1 uncultured Synergistia bacterium
GGGGAGACATGATGGGAAAAGAAAGCAGAAATTTTTTACCTCACTGTACGGAAGGTATAGTAGAATATATCGAACCGATTCTGGAGCTTTTCACTGTTCAAAAACTGGAACTGGAAAAACATATAAATTCAGGTGAAGCTGTTCCCCGGGCCCGTTGGCTTCCTGTACCGAAAGATGGTCTCACAGTTGATATGCCCCCTGATGAAAGAGGTATTGGAGGAAATAAACTGGATGAAATATTGAAAGCTGCTTTTACAGGAGGTTATTTCCAGGGAGATGATCACAGACAGCAAAAAAGAGCAATAATAGCAGGAGCATGTTATGAATATTCAGTAAGGCTCCTCATAGAGCACCTTATAGATGCAGATATAAATGTTATATGGCTCATGACATGTACAAAAGGTCTGGACTTTTTTTCATCAAAATTACATACTGCCCATTATTTAAAAGAACTTTACGGAAAAAAACTTTTCTGTACCTATGACTGGCCGGAAAGATTACTGGGGGCAAAACCTCTATTGTGGGATAAATTTCAGAAAGATATTATAAAAAAAGATGAAGAACAGCACCAGATCTGGTGGAAGCAATATGAAAAACAGATAAAAGAAAGAAAAACGTCCACGGGAAAAAATATTTTTATGACGGGAAAAGAGATAACGGAATGGGTGAGTCGTGAAAAGTGAAAAGTGAAGGGTGAAGAGTGAAGAGTGAAGGGGTGATTGGGTTATGGATGATGAGTAAAACCAATAACTGGTCACTGGTCACTGATAACTGGTCACTGAAAAAAGGAGGTAGTAGTGAAAATGAACAATCCGGAAATATTTAATACGGCTACATGGAATTTCCTGGCAGGTGACAGATCCGTTGAAGATATACTTAAAGACAGAAGACTAAAAAAAATAACTGTACGAGGAGGTATTGGCACGGTTTTACCTACAGTGGCAGGTATAAAAGATATGGAAAAACTCGGGTGGAAAGATCCCATAGCAGCAGATGTCTGTGTTCCGTCTAACGGATTATCATCCCATTGTTGTTTTACAGGAGAAGAAATAGAGGAGAATAATTTTTATAATTATTTACTGGAGAAAATCTATGGAGTTCAGTTATGTAATTATCAGTATTTTCCCGATCAGCTCATTATAATAATGAATATGACAGAAGAAAATAAAGAGGCAAAGCATATAAGCCTTCCTGTTTTAAATCTTCTTGAACAATGTAAAGAAGAAAAAATAATATTTACCTGTCAGAGACATGAAAGATTACTTCCTGAATTCAGGAAGTATGTTATAAAAGCATATTCTACAATGTACTGGGACGGATTGAACGCTTTTTTCTCAAGTTCCTTAGAAGAGGCAGTTAAAGAGATAAATCCACGGAGGATTGTCGTAACAGGAGCATGTGAGAAACATATTTTTTATACTGCCATAGGAGCAGTTGACTATTTTATAATTCAAGATTCACTGTTTAAAAGTCCTGCCAGTCTTCATCTATGGGATATAATGGACAGAGGCAAAAAAGTTTCAGTCATGTCTCCTCTATACAATGAAAAAAAAGGCAAAAGCTCTTTAGAGAACATCTTATTAAAACATCTCACAGAAAGTTTCAATGTAAATGTTTTACCGGACTGCAGATATTCTGCTGTGGCAGGTCACAAAATTATGATTGATATAGAATAGTGAGGTGACTTATGACGGTAAGATACAAAAAAAACCTGAAAAACAGATATAAAATAATAACACAACTCGGTCATGGAGGTATGGGAGCAGTATATAAAGCAAAAGATGAAATTCTGAATATAGATGTAGCGGTAAAAGAACTTTTCAATCAATCAAAAGAAGCTGTAGAACAATTTGAAAAAGAAGCAAAAATTCTGGCACGCCTCCACCATGCTTCACTCCCCAGGGTAACGGATTTCTTCGAAGAACAGGGTAAAAAATACCTTGTAATGGATTATATAGAAGGAGATGACCTGGAAAAAATATTAGAAAACACTTCGGAGTTTCTGTCGGAAAATAGAGTAAAAGAATGGATAATAGAACTTCTCAATACATTACAATATGTTCACAGTAAAGGTATAATACATAGAGATATAAAACCTGCAAATTTAAAACAGAACCCTTCAGGAAAGATTATTCTTGTAGATTTCGGTATAGCAAAATCAGGATTTAATTCTATGACCAATATGGGAGCAACAGGGTTTACTCCATATATGGCTCCACCTGAACAGTGCACAGGCAGTGGAAGAACAGGTGTATATTCTGATATATATTCAGTTGGTGCTACAATGTACTATCTGCTGACAAAAACAGTACCTGCCGAATCTATTATGAGAATAATGGGTATAGAACTGATAAAACCATCACAGATAAACCGGTCCATAAATAAAGAAACAGAAAAAATAATTCTTAAATCTATGAATCTGGAAATAAACAGTAGATATTCCAGTGCAAAAGAAATGAAAGATTTTCTTATGATTGCAACTGAAGCCGGTATACAAGTATCAACAAATATATTCAGACGGGATATAAGAAAATTTTAACGTATTCCAACAATCTCATTAAGGTAGTCACAAAGAAGAATGAGAACCTGTGTTTGCATCACGATTCTCATATACCCCCTTCACTCTTCACCCTTCACGATTCTGGTTCACAGGAAATATCCCTGAGGATAGAAAGTAATATTTTTTTTGTAAAAGGTTTTGTTATAGTATGTTGAACACCAAGTCTTCTGGCTCTGTTAAAAACCTCATCTTCTCCGTCAAAAGTAACGCCTGAAATGGCAACTATTTTGACATCAGGAAAGGTATTGGTGAATTCCTCTATAGTTTCAAAACCACTTTTTCCCGGCATAATAAGATCTGTTATGATTACATCAAATGGATTTTCTCTGTGAAGCCTGAGACCCTCATTACCATCACATGTATCTGTAATATCATAACCTTCGTATGTTAACAACTTAATTATAGCATTTCTTAACTGTTCATCATCATCTATCAAAAGAATCCTCGCCATCTAAGTTTATAACCTCTCTTTCGTCCAGCAATTTCCTTATAATCCCGGACAGAGTCTTTATGTTAACAGGTTTCATAAGAAATTCTCTTATACCTGCAGACCAGTAATTATCACTGTTTATAATATCGGAAAAACCAGTACAGAGTATTACTGGAATATCAGGCTTTATTTGCATAATCTCACTGACAAGTTTATGCCCCGGCAATTCCGGCATAGTCTGATCGGTAATAATCAGATCAAACCTGTCAGGTTCTATCTGAAACATATGGAGAGCTTCCACGCTGTTTGTTGTGGCAACAATATTATATCCCAGTTTTTCCAGCATATCTTTCATTCCATGAACAATAAATTCCTCATCATCCACTAAAAGGATGGTTTCTTTTCCTCCTTTTATCATAGCAGATTTTTCATCAACGTGCTCTCTCTCTGCCGGAACTGAAGGAAAATATACATAAAATACACTGCCCTCTCCTGGCTGACTGAAAACCTTTACTTCTCCTCTATAAGCCTGAACAATTCCCGATACCACAGAAAGTCCGAGACCTGTTCCGTCTCCTGCTCTTTTAGTTGTAAAATAAGGCTCAAAAATTCTTTCTTTAATTGAAGAATCTATTCCATAACCTGTATCACTCACTGAAAGTTTTACATGGTGGCCCGGTTTGAGATGTTCATATAAAGATACTTCTTCTGAATTAATAAATATATCATCCAGAGAGATTGTAAGAATTCCACCGTTTTCCTTCATTGCATGAAAGGCATTTGTACAGAGATTCATTAAGATCTGATGAATATGAGAGGGATCTCCCATGATTACAGCGGAACTATCTATATTCTGCCTTATTTCTATAGTAGAAGGAAGGGTTGCTCTGATTAATTTCAGAGCTTCTTTAATGACAGAACTTACCTGAACAGGTTTTAATTGATATTCTTTCTTACGTGTAAAAGAAAGTATCTGTCTGACCAGATCTGTTGCTCTATTTGCTGCTATTAATATTTCGTCGAGATTTTTTCTTAATTTTATGTCTTCCCCCACATCATCCATAACAAGTTCTGTATTAATAAATATAGAACCGAGTATATTATTAAAATCATGGGCAATACCTCCTGCAAGTGTACCAAGGGCTTCCATTTTTTGAGACTGAAGAAGCTGATTTTGAAGTTTAATTTTTTCTGTTATATCACGAATAAATTTTACTACCATTACTGTATTTAATTCTTTATCAAATACAGGATAGGCTCTTATTTCCATAGTTCTTCCCTGAAGCATATCGGAATACTCAAATTCCATATTCCCGACAGAATCAAACATTTCTTTTACCCTGCAGTCTTTACATGGTTGCTCAATATTTCTCAATAATTTATAACAATGTTTGTGAATAATCCTTTCTTTCATATATTCCTTGGCTTTCCAGTTGCTCATGACAATATTCATATTTCTGTCTATTACTACAATCATATCATCAATAGAATCAAAGGTACTTAAAAGTAGACTCTCAGTTTTTATTCTTCCTGCCATCTCTTCTTTTAATGTTTCATTTACTTTCAGAAGTTCTTCAGTGCGTTTAACTACAAGCTCTTCAAGGGAATTACGATATCTGTTCAGCTCTTCATTTTTATTCCAGCTTTTAACAAGAGAATCTACGAGACAGAAGAGTTCCTGATGACTGAAAGGTTTTTTCAGATAATATATATTTTCTTTTAAACTCTCTTTTATTTCTTCAAAACTCAGTTCATGGGCATAGGCAGTAATAAGAACTATTATTACATCCCTGTCAATACGCCTTAATTCTCTGGCAGTCTCCAGACCATTCATAATATTCATTTTCATATCAAGAATACAGATGGGTATGCTATGGCCAAGATTATATTCTTTCATGAAATATTCCAGAAGATATAAACCATCATTGAAAATATTAACGGTAAAACCATTACCTGAAGGTTCATAAGAATTGGCTTCTTCAAATATAGATTTATACAATTCCAGAAGTGCTTTATCATCGTCTGCTATGAGTATATTTTTATTTTCCATCGCCTTTTTCCACTCGCCTGTTCAGGGGCAG
>CALARM010000837.1 GCA_937888925.1 uncultured Synergistia bacterium
TAATACTTCTGGGAGGATTTATTGATTTAGAAAAAAAAACTGTCACAAGGAATGTAGAAAGAGCTGTAAATGCATTGCAGGATGAGTATTTATCTCTTGCTGCCGTTACAGGAGACTGGGCTCCATGGGATGATACTTATCGTTTTGTTAAAGATTTGAATAAATCCTATTCTGAAGCCAATCTTCAGAATACCACTCTTGTGAATTTAAGGGTCAATATTGTAATTTTTACTGATTCGTCAGGGAAAGTAGTCTATTCTAAAGCAGTTGATCTTGATACCGGTAAAGATATACATGTTACTGAAAGCCTGAATAAGTTTCTGAATAATTCTCCCCTTTTAAATCATCAGAGTACTACCAGCAGTGTCGAAGGTATTATTATGTTTCAGGGAAAACCTATGATTGTTTCATCCCGCCCCATTCTTACAAATGAATGGGAAGGACCTTCAAGAGGTACATTGATTATGGGCAGATTTATTGATGAGCCAGAGATTAACAGACTCAGGGAGATTACGTCTCTTTCCATTAATATATATAAATTCAGTGCCATTGATATGCCTGATGATGTCCTGCAGGTAAAGGAACATTTCTTAAAAGAAACAGGTATTTTTATAAGACCTCTTAATAAAGATTATACGGCAGGTTATATTATGTTAAAAGATATCTATGGAAATCCTGCTCTTATATTAAAGGTAGACATGATAAGAGAGATTTATCTTGAAGGAAAGAGGAGTCTCTATTATTTTATACTCTCCTTTCTGGTAGTTGCCATTGTAATTGGAATAGTAAATATGCTGCTTCTTGATATGATAGTTCTTTCCCGTCTTTATCTCCTGAGTAACAGTGTTGATAATATAGGCCTTATAAAGGATCTTTCGTTAAAGAAGTTACTTCCCGGAGAAGACGAAATTGCTTCTCTGGCCTGTACCATTGACAGTATGCTTGCAAGAGTTGATGCTTCCAGTGAACAGATAAGACATGCAGACAGGCTTGCAACTATAGGAAAATTTGCTTCAGGTATAGCCCATGAATTAAATGAACCACTGGGAAATATACTTGGTTTCGCTCAGCTTGCCAAACAATGTCCGTCTCTCCCTGAACAGACATTATCTGATCTGGAAAAAATAGAAAAATCTTCTCTTTATGCCAGAGAAATAGTAAAAAAACTGCTCCTTTTTGCCAGACAGGTGCCTTCAAATAAGGTTACTCTGAATATTAATAATATAATTAAAGACAGTCTTTATTTTTTTGAAGGAAAATGCGAACAGTCCGGTATAGAAGTGGTAATTAATCTATCAGAGTCTCTTCCTTCTGTTACTGCAGATCCGTCTCAGATGACCCAGGTTCTTATTAATCTTGTAACCAATGCCATTCAGGCTATGCCAGGCGGCGGAAGACTTGAAATAAAAACCTGTTCAGCCGAAAATTGTATTTCTCTTACTGTAGAGGATACGGGAGAAGGTATGAATGAAGAAACTAAAAAAAATATATTCAATCCTTTCTTTACTACAAAAGATGTTAATCAGGGAACAGGTCTGGGCCTTGCTGTAGTACATGGCATAGTGTCTTCCCATGGAGGGAGTATTAATATTGACAGTAAAGAAGGTAAAGGAACAAGGTTTGAAATACGGATACCTTTAACGTAGCGGGTAACGCGTGACCCGTTACGGGAGGAAATAACGTTAATGTGACGCACAACACGTCATGAACACAGGGAAGGTGTGTGCATAAAGTGCCTAAAAAAGGACGCATCTTAATTGTTGATGATTCAATCAATACACTTGAAGTTTTCCAGAGAAATCTCACATCTCAGGGATATGAGGTTTTTACTGCTTCAGGTGTGGGAGAAGCCATTAAGATTCTTGAAACCATGATGGTTGATCTTGTAATCACAGATCTTCGTATGCCAAAGGTAAGCGGCATGGATCTGATAAGACATGTAAGGGAAAATTTTAAAGATACGGAAATTATGATGATTACCGGTTATGCATCTATTGAAAGTGCTGTCGAAGCCGTAAAGATTGGCGCAGAGGAATATCTTGCCAAACCCTTTACATCTGACGAACTTTTTGCTGCTGTAAGACGGGTAATGGATAAACTTATGCTCAGGAGGGCAAGAAATAAATTAAGTGATATTCCCCCTGCTCCTTATGGCATAATAGGCCAGTCCGTAGCTATTAAAAAGATTTTTTCCGAAATAGAGAAAGCAGCCTCCACTTCTGCTACTGTTCTTATTTCCGGCGAAAGTGGTACGGGAAAAGAACTTGTTGCCAGAGCAATACATTATACCGGAACCCGTGCAGCTTCTCCATTTGTCCCGGTAAACTGCGGCGGTATACCGGAAAGTTTACTTGAAAGTGAGCTTTTCGGACATGTAAAAGGTTCTTTTACCGGTGCTACAGAAACAAGAGCAGGTTTTTTTCAAACTGCTGACGGAGGGACTATATTTCTTGATGAAATAAGTGATACAGGCCTTGCCATGCAGGCAAAACTTCTTCGTGTCCTTCAGGAAAAAGAAGTCTGTATGGTAGGTTCTTCAAAAACAAGAACGGTGGATGTAAGGGTTCTTGCTGCAACCAATAAGGATCTTCAGATGCTTGTTAAAAAAGGTATATTCCGGGAAGATTTATATTTTCGCCTGAATGTTATTACTATTGATCTCCCGCCACTTCGGGAAAGAGGAGAAGATATTGTATTGTTAACATATCATTTTGCCGCAAAGTTTGCCAGAGAAACAGGTAAACCTGTGCCGGCCTTTTCGGATAATGCCCTCCAGGTTATTAAAAATTATCACTGGCCCGGAAATATAAGAGAACTTGAGAATGTAATCAATCGCCTTGTAGTTATGACAGACGGAGACTTAATAGAAGTCCCTGATTTACCTTCTCTTATGCGTTTTTCAGCACTGAGAACGTCTGGCTTTAACAGACCCCTTGCAGAAGTGGAATTAGAATATATATCCAATGTTCTGTCAACTGTAGGAGGCAATAAAACACAGGCTGCAGAGATACTTGGTATTGATAGAAAAACCCTCAGAGAAAAATTGAAAAAATTTAAGCTTGATGATGAGTCGTGAGTCGTGATGGGTGAAGGGTGACCGGTAGGGGCGTTTGAATAAACGCCCATCATATATCATGTATCACGCATCACGAACCGTGTTACCCGTTACACGTCACGATTATAGTATCATCCATTACGCTCTCTAAAATGAATAATTTAAAAAAAACGGGTAAAATTTCCCCACCGAGGTATATTTCCCCGGCAAAAAAAGTTTTTTTTCGCATCATTTTTTTTCTTAAAATTTTTTATTCCCCATTCAATTCCTTATAGCGTAAAGAGAAAATTGCATCTTTATATCGGTAAAATTCCTGTTGGTACAGAAGTTGCTATTATATTAATTGATGAAGTTAGATAAACGATATAATCTTCGTAGTGAAGGAGAAATTCTATGTTGAAAATCAGGGAGTATAGTTGCGATAATAAATATCTTTATCTTTCTTCATGTGGTAACCATAGCTATGTAATGACAGAGGAAAATACTATTATTTTTCCTCACAATAAAGTAAGAGATTATACCGGAGGTTTATGTTCTAATTGCATAAAAAGTAATACCTGTGCTTTTGCCGGAGCAGAAGGTGGTATCTGGCGCTGTAGTGATTATATAGAAAATGAATAATCTATTTTAACTGAAAAGGATGTGGAAAAGGTGAAACTTATGAGAGAAACTACCCGGTTATCTAAAGACACTATTCTTGGAGACAAATATAAAATTATTCAGGTTTTATCAAACGAAGGTGAAGAAAATGATCTTAAATACATAGCATTTGATATTTATAATCCTGAAAAAAATGTATTAATAAGGGAGCTTGTATTTTCCA
>CALARM010000838.1 GCA_937888925.1 uncultured Synergistia bacterium
GGCCTCTGGAAGATATAAAAAAAGAACTGGATACATTTAAACAGAGATTTGTCTTTTTCCTGGATGACAATCTTATGGGAAACAGGATTGAATCCAGGAAAATCTTCAGGCTCTTAAAAGAATATAATTTTATATGGCAGGCAGCAGCTTCTATTGATGTGGCTTACAGTGCCGGTTTTCTGGAAGAAGCCTATGATTGCGGGTGCAGAAGTCTTTTTGTAGGTTTTGAATCTATTTCCAGAGATAACATGAAACATTCCAATAAGGTTCAAAATCAGAAATATGACTATGTTGATGCCATAAAGAGATTTCATGAAGCAGGCATAATGCTGAACGGTAGTTTTGTCTATGGCCTTGACTATGACGGCCCCGATGTGTTTGAAAGAACCCTTGACTTTGCCATAAAAAATAAAATTGAAACTGCTACCTTTCATATTTTTACTCCTTTCCCGGGAACAAAATTATTTGAAAAACTTCAACAGGAAGGTAGAATTCTTCATTATAAGTGGGAAGAATATGATACGAGGCATGCAGTATTTCAGCCGTCACTTATGTCACCGGAAAAACTTGAAGAGGGATACTGGTGGTCCTATGAAAAATTTTATTCTTATAACTCGATTTTTTCCAGAGCTGCAGGACTTACCAATCCCGTGAAAAGGATTTTATATAATATAGCCTGGAAAAAGCTTGACGGTCTGTGGAATTTTATTATAAAAAACAATCTCTTGAGATATGTTCTGCCGGTTTTTGAAAGTGTACTTGCCAGAAATACAAAAGCTTCTACAGAGAGAAATGTTGAACGTAATAACCTTAAGGAGATAACAGAGGTCATCTAATTCTATTATAGTGTAGATATAAATTACAGCTAATCTTCCCGTCACGTGTTACGCGTCACGAAGTATTTATTTGATAATAAATTATGAAAATAACTATAAAATCTGATTGCCGAAGCTATAAAAAAATATCTAAAAGTTTTTGAACTTTTTTTTAAAACATACGTATTACATAATAAGAACAACTGGAAGGAAATTCTAATGAAAGCAGATGAGGTTTTAATGGAAGAATTGAAAGCAGGTAATGTAAAGGCCTTTGATTTGATTATATACAGGTATGAAAAATCGCTTCTGAATTATCTCTATCGCTGGATCGGTAACTTTCATCAGGCAGAAGAACTGTGTCAGGAAGTATTTATAAGAGTTTATAAAAGTGCCATGAAATTTAATTCGGAACAGAAATTTTCTCCATGGCTTTACAGGATTGCAAACAATCTCTGTATAGATACCTATAGAAAAGATAAAAATGTTAAAAAAGTAGATATTGAAGATATAGATATAGTTTCCCCGGAAAATGTAGAGGATAAGGTGGAAAAAGATGATCTGGGAAGAAGGGTAAAAAAAGCGGTAATGTCACTTCCTCAGGATCACAGGGCAGTTTTAATACTGAAGCATTACCAGGGATTATCCTATAATGAAATAAGTGAAATTCTTGGCTGTCCTTTAGGAACAGTCAAGTCAAGAATGCATTATGCATTGATTGAGTTAAAGAAAGCTCTGGATAATGGTAATTAGAGCTTCCAGGAAAGGAGTTGACTTATATGTCCTGTAAACATATAAAATCAGAGCTTGTTCATTTTATCTACGGAGAGGTAACTCCGGAAATGAATAACACTATTAAAGAACATCTGTCTGTCTGTGATGACTGTAAAAGTGAATATGACAGCCTTTCAGGCACAAGATTAATGCTTGATAACTGGAAAAATATTTCTCCTTCCGAGGAATTTGAGACAGTTTTAAATAATAGTCTGAAGAACTGTGTCCCTGATGAAGTAAACTACAGGGAAGAAATAAAATATGCATGTTTCTCCATGTTAAAAACCCTTTCTCCTGCCATATGCGGGATTGTTGTGACGACCTGTATGGTTTTACTGATGTCTGCAAATGTTCAGATTACGCAGTTAAACCCTGTTTCTCTCATATTATGCGGTATATTCTGGGGTGGAATTTACAGTATGGTCTTCGATCTTGCCATAAAAAACGGATCTTATGGAGATAAAATACATATGAGGGAACTTCTCGGATTAAACCTTAAAGTTTCAGTATATACAGCATTTCTTTCACTTTTTATAGGTGCAGTGTTAATACTTCTGTCACCTCTTTCCGGTACCGGTATTTCCTGTGTTCAGGAATTTATCTACAGTTTTACCCCTCTTTTAACAGGCAGTTATCTTGCGGGAAGAAAGGTTCATCATAACCACATACTGCACGGTATATTCCTGTCCATATTGTATATATTGATGATTGGCCCTGCCATTTATATTCAGTGTATTAACTTTGAATTTTCCGTATATGTTTTGTTTATAGCAATTTCTTCTCTCGGTGCTATTACAGGTGGTGTGACAGGTGCCTGGTTCAGTGGAAAATTTGTGACCCGGCCGGTCAGGAAAAGTATATAAGATTGTTATCAGGAGGAATAGAGCATGAAAATTTTCAGAAAAATTAAAGAAGTTGATACTGAAAAACAGGAAGAAATAATTGATATAACAGATGAGATAAATAATTTTATAAAAGAAAGAGGTATAAAAAACGGAACATTAACTGTTCAGACCCTTCATACCACTATGGGTTTAATTATTCAGGAAATTACTGAACCGAGACTGTGCAGGGATATAATCGTCCATCTAAATAAAATAGTGTCTCAAAAAATTGAAGATTATGAACATAATGATATACATAAGAGACCGGAGGTTATTGATAAGGAGAATGAACCTCTTAATGGCAAAGCTCATATTCAGAGTCTTCTTCTGGATAATCAGTTATTTCTGGATATCTGTGACGGTAAGTTAACCCTTGGAAAATGGCAGAGGGTTGGACTTGTTGAACTGGACGGACCACGTGAAAAGAGAAAATATCTTTTGAAATCATGGGAAGATTCTAAGACTTTAGTGTTTTCTGAAAGAAATTTTAACGATGCAATCTACCCTGTTAAGAAATCTTTCAAGATGTCGAAACTTATGTCAGGTTTAAGACATTTCTAGCTAACAGGCTGTACCCCTCTATAGCTTTTTAAGATAACGCGTAATGTGTGACACGAGGAAAGAGACAATTAATAAAATTCTATTCCTTATCTTATAGCTCCGGCTATTGCCATTCCTCCAGGAGCCTGTGCTCTTGTAGGCATGGGAGCAGTTCTTTCAGGAGCGACTCATGCCCCTATTTCAGCCATTCTCATTTTGTTTGAAATGACGGGAAATTATAAAATTTTATTGCCTTTAATGATTACCTGCGTAATATCTATAATGGTAACAAGAATGGTGAATAAAAATTCTATCTATACCATGAAACTCAAAAGGCGAGGCATAGATATATTACAAATGGTACATATAGATCTTATGGAAGTAACATGGGTGGAGAAAGCTATGGATAAAGAGGTAATAACGGTCTGTGAAAGTGATAGTGTGAGAAGTGCGGGACTTATGATTAAATCGACGGGACACAGGGGGTTCCCTGTTCTTGATGATAAAGGCACCCTTGTCGGAATGGTTACGAGAAAAGATATAAATAAAGCTCTCTCAGAAGACAGAGCCGACCATGATGTTAAAGAAATTATGACCGGTGATATTATTGTATGTCATCCCCATGAAAATCTCAGGATTGCTCTCGAAAAACTTAGTAGCAGAAATATCGGCCGTCTCCCTGTTGTGGAAGTGAACAGACCTGATAAATTAATCGGCCTTATTACAAGGAAAAATATTATTTCTGCCTATAATAAAGCTCTTTGTGAAGAAGAAAGAGAATAGTTCGATTA
>CALARM010000839.1 GCA_937888925.1 uncultured Synergistia bacterium
CCTGTTCCTCCAGGTTTCTTCTGTATTCTTCGATAGATTTTTCCTGTTCCTCCAGTTTTTTCTTATGTTCTTCTATTATTATATTCTGTTTTTCCAGGGTCTTATTAAATTCTTCTATTTTGCTCTGCTGTTCATTCAGCTTCCCTTCATCCAGACCTGCTTTCTTTTTTTCTTCTTCTGTTTCTTTTTTTATTGTTTCTATCTGTTTCAAAAGGTCCTTTTTTTCTTTTTCCAGAGCAGAGGTAATTTTGTCCATTTCCAGCAGGGCTTTTTCCAGTTCTTTTTTCTCTTTTTCCAGTTGAATAAAGAGCTTCTTTTTATTCAGGAATAGTTCCTGCATAGAAAGAAGCTTTTTCTTTAATTGTTTGATTTCAAGAGATGTTCCTTCCATTGACGATTTTTTAGTATTTTCCATCTCCTGTTTCGTTTCTTTTAATCTATTTTCAAGTTCTTCCACATTACCTGTAAGAGTGTTAATCTGCTGAACCCTTATTTCCGCGAGTTTTTCAAAGGCAGTCATCTTTGCCAGAGCATCTTCTGCTTCATGCTTTTTTATGTCCAGAAGTTTTTCTTTTGCATCTACTAATGCTTCCAGATCCTTTATTTTTTCTTCTTTGATTTTAAGATTTTTTTTCAGGGTTTTTTCATTTTCATCGAGAGACGAAGTGTCAAGAGACACTTTGTTTTTTGCATCAGATGACAGTTCTTTTGTAAGATTGATAAATCCTAAAATTAAAAATTTATTAAATTTATTATCATCAAAGGTCCAGAAATCTTTATTACCTGGCTGGCAGAATGGCAGTTTATTAAGAATAATAGATACAAGTTCTCTGCTTACAGGACATATGGAATTGACTTCATCATAAATACTGTCAAAATGAACTGATACATCCTGAAAAGCTTTTGCTACCTGCAGAACCAGATTTGTAAGAGAAAGAGGAGATTTTTGATAAAAGGTTTTTAAATTTTGAAATTGTTTTACTCTCCAGTTTTCGTTCGGATAGGGATTTTTTTCATTACGTGTGAAGAATCTGTAAACCTTTTTTGCCTGATCCAGAGGTATAATAAGTATTACATCTTCCTTGAATAGAGACATTTCCTTGAACCATTCTTCCAGGCCTCTCAGATAGCCTGTTCTGTTATTTATATATGCAGTATATTCTTTAAGCCTTCCGCAGACCTTTATTTCAATTATCATGGGATGATCCGGAAAATAATGTCTCATACATGGCAGTATTTTCATACACCCTCCGCTTATATCGGTATCAAATAAGGAGTAACGAACAGGTGCAGGTTTACATACCTGGAGTTTCTGACTTTCTTTCATTTCATTTACTTCTTCAACATCACGGAGAATATTATCCATAACAAGAGCCAGTTCAACTATAGAAGCAGGTTCTGAAGGAGGAGTCGGTTCCGGCATTTCCTGTGGCTTTCTGAAAACTTTTTTGTTGATTTCTTTTCTGAGATTCCATAGATTTGTATCTACAAGCAAAAATCTTTCATCCTGATGAAGTCTGTATGTGAGACAATCTTTAAAAGGTTTATCGTCACCTTTTTTTAGATACCCTGCTATATTATCAATGGTAACAGAATTTTTTGAATTGGTAATAAAAAATTCAACCCTGTCTATATCTTTATCGGAAACCAGTTCTTTGTCGGGAATTAATTCAGACAGACACCAGTAGTAATCACTGCAACCAGTAAATCTTTTATCGCCTTCAAGTTTTCCCTGTAATTGCTGTTCTATCAATCTTATGTTGATTTCTTCGTCTCTTCTTTTAAAAATATAATTGACCAGATAATCAAAAAAAACAGGGCCTT
The DNA here is from genome assembly GCA_937888925.1 of uncultured Synergistia bacterium. Next base: position 1,825 of record CALARM010000839.1, read on the forward strand.
TTTCTTTAATCAACGAATATATGTCATCTATATCTTCACCGGTTATGTTTTTGCTTGAAAAATCAGAACTCATTTTCTATCTATGTCTCCTTAAATATTTTGTAAGCATTCAGCTATCAACATTCAGTTTTTATCAGAAGTACATAATAACTATCATTAAATGTTACTTTAAATGTTACTTTTTAGACTATTTATATAACCAGGATTTGTTACCTTTAGCTGATAGCTGATACTTAACTGCATTTTATTATTATCCTTTTAAAATTTCTAGTTCAATACCTTACTTTCCTTTGAATTTTAAATAAAATTTTAAGATTCTAAATTTGACTGATTGGATGCTGAAAGTTGACTCCTGAAAGCTGACTGCCTATTTAAAACCATATATATATCCGTCAGATGTACCTATAATCAAAAAACCATCGGAAATAGCAGGTGATGAAGAGAAATTTATACCACTGTCAATACAGGAAACTACCTGTCCTGTTTTTCCGTTTAAAATAAACAGTTTTGTTTTTTCAGCATAGAAATAAAGTATACCTCCTGATATGGCAGGTGGCGATTGAAACGGATCCTTAACTTTATAATTCCACACCGGTTTACCTGTTTCTGTATCTATAGCAATCATATGGCCGCTGTGAGTACCTATATAAACTATACCATCAGATGCAACAGGAGTAGAGGTTATAGTTGAGGAAGTATTCAGAACCCATACAGGTTCACCGCTATTAATATCAATAGAATAAAGGTGGCCATCATAGGATCCTATAAAAACTTTACCCTGGTAAATACATGGAGACGATGATATGCTGTATCCTGTTTTAAATTTCCATTTTAACTCCCCGTTTTCCGTTGTAAGAGCATAAACATGACTGTCGAGGGAGCCGAAATATACAACATTTTCCCATACAACAGGTGAGGACATAACAGTTCCTCCTGCATTGAATTTCCATATGAGTCTTCCGCCATTTACATCTATGGCATAAAAATAAGAATCATAAGAACCTGTATAAACAACTTCTCC
>CALARM010000840.1 GCA_937888925.1 uncultured Synergistia bacterium
TTTACAATAAATTTATCATCATCTACAAGCAAAACTTTCTTTTTTACCACAGTATCAGGTTCTAATTGCAAATAACTTATAGCTTCATCAAGATATCTTTTTACCCATGGATCGTGCTCCTGCTGAAGAGCAAGTTCAAGACCTTCTCTTGCTTCAATATATCCCATTATACCAAGAGATTTGGCTGAATTACCTCTTACGGCAGCATCTTCATCCTTAAGGGCCTCAAGTAATGGTGAAATAGCTTTTCTGGATTTAATTTTTCCAAGAGCTTCAGCTACATTATTTCTCACACCGGAATTCTCATCTTTTAATTTTGCAATAAGGCCGTCCACAGCATCTTCACTTTCCAGATTACCCAGTGCTTCTGCGGCATTTCTTCTCACATCCCAGTATCTATCATTTAAGAATTTTATAAGATAAGGTGTAGCCCTCTCATCTGCCATTTTTCCAAGAGCTCTTGCGACCTGACTTCTTACATTGTCATTGGGGTCATCGACAAGTCTGGAAATATGTGACAGACAATCAGCCTGCCTCAGTCTGCCAAGGGCTTCCACAGCTCCTGCGCGGACATTCCAGCCTGTAGAAGCAAGAACCTTCAGGAGATTGGGGACATCGGATTTTGTACATAACTGTCCCAGCAGATAAGATACCTGATCAGCAAGTTCACTGTCACCTTCTGAAATAGCATTAAATAATGGTTTTGTATAACCGGTTTTTGCCAAAGCCTTTATAACATCAAGTTTTATTTCTCTTTCTCCCAAAAAATCTTCCAGTGACTTAATATTATTGTAATCCCCTGTATCACCAAGGGCACTTATTATTGTTTTTTTTATGTCTATATCTATATTTGTTTCCCGCAAATATGTCAGTAAAACTTTTGAGGATTCAATTCCTCCTATTTCTCCAAGTGCTTCTATTACCCTTAATCTTACATTTTTATCACGATCATCAAGAAAGTCTTTTAAATATTTCACTGCTTTTTTATTGCCAAGTTTACCGAGCTTTCTTGCTGCATGCTGGCGTGTGTATTCATTTTCATCTTTCAATTCTTCTAAAAGACTATCCAGTAATTGTTGCATAAATATTAACCTCCGGAAATAAACTCATGCATCCGATTGGCCTGCACGGGTAGTGCTCTCACGTTCCTCAAATCTCTGATAAACCGTCCATAATCATTATTACTAACAGCCATGACCGGGTGAGTACAACAAAAGATGAAAATGTATTCCCACTTCACCTTTCACTCTTCACCCTTCACAATTCTCATAATAAAAACCATATATAATTATTTACCTGTTATTCCTAATGCCTGTTTTAACACTCCTTTACCATCTATCAAACCATATAATTGAGGTTCTATAAGAGCGACAGGTTTACAGTATTTGTCAGATATCTTCTTTATTTCCTCCAGTCTGTGCCTTACCTGGGGGGCTACCATTATTAAATCACTTTTATCTATCATATTTATTAAACCGGAAACACTTCCGGACTCTACCGTTATATTTTCATTTATTCCTTCCGCTGCCTTAACCATTGCTTTTACAAGCATACTCGTAGACATACCACCCGAACAAATTACAAGTATTTTCATAATATTTCCCTTCAAACTAAAAAATTAAAGATATTTTTTTAAATTTATTATACTTATTAGCGCACCAGGTAAATTAGTAACCCTTTTATCAGCTTCTGTCTGACAGGCTCTTACGAAGAAAAATAATTTGCCTTATATCATTTGTTTTACAGACAATAAATTAACCCTTATTTAATTTTTAATTCTATATAAAAAACTAATTTTTCTTCTCCAGAGCCTGCCAGGCAGAAGCTTTTTACAGATACCCTTTTACCTGTTACGGAACTTAGAAATTAAAAAACTATAGAAAGTATTATATCATTAACTGTATTATAAGGTCAATTACGGTGCAATGATAGTTAAATATTTTTTTAAACTATAAAAAAACGTGATTGATATATTATTACTAATTATGTTATAATCCTAGAAATGATTTATTTACTGAAGTGAATATATATGTGAAGAGTAAAGGACGAAGGGTGAAGAGGTTTTATTAAATATTAATACTCGATAAAACACAAAAAATAAAAATTTTCATCTCTAAATAACTTCAAGGAGGAGAACATGCGTCATAAAATATGGATGATAGCTATAATTGCAGTTTTTTTCAATATCTATCCATGTTTTTCTCAGGGGAAACCTTTTGTAATACATATAGCCAGAGAAACTATATCTATAGGTGATCCTGAAGGTGAAGGTGTTGCCAGCAGACCGGCAGAATGGCCTGCTCCTCTTGGGCCAACATTTGAAAAGAAATTTAACATTCCTTTCCCTTTACAACAGAATGCAGAATTACATCTTGAAGTACTCGGTGTTAATTCATCTAAAAACTATGTGGAAATTAACGGAGAGAAAATGGGAGCCCTTTTCCCTGACGGAGGAACGGCATTTGTTCAGTCTCTTATAATAATACCTGCAAAAGCTTTTGTACAGGGTGAAAATACAATTACCA
>CALARM010000841.1 GCA_937888925.1 uncultured Synergistia bacterium
AAAAAAGTAACAATCGATGTAATAGTACCTTTAAGTATATTAAATGGCAGAGTGCCTGTAAATAAAAAAATCAATGCTCTGTCCATAGATAGAATCTTTCCCAGTTGAGGGAGTATATAAGGAAGAACTGTCAGGATCAGATAATTTGCAGGCAACATAAAGAGAGTCATAGCAATCGTACCTGCTACAAGGCCTGCTATGGCATAGGTCTTACATGGTTTTAAAAAATATATCTTTGTAGATACGAATACCATAATAGATCCTGCAGCGAGATTCATAAGGGGGCCTATAGCAAAAGTCGAGAGTCCTCCGCCGCTCAAGAGATAAAGAAAATTTTTCAATAGAAGAACATATATGCCGGCAGATGTATTTATGGCAAACCCTGCTATTAAAGCAGGTATATCACCGGGATCATATTTAAGCACAGGGAAAGCAGGTATTAAAGGGAATTCTATAGTGTACATCAATAATAAAGAAAGAGAAGAGAAGAGAGACACTACAATAAGAGTTCTTAATTTTACAATACCGCCCGATAAAGAGGGAGATACTATAGTATTTTTTGTTCTTTCAAAAGCATCTACATGTGGTTCCATTTATTACATCCTTTTTTAAAATCGTGACGCGTGATGCGTGATGCGTGATGCGTTTTTCAACCCGTTACCGGTCGCCCCCCTGTTTTCGCCCCTACCCTTCACCTTTCACTCTTCACCCTTCACTTTTCTCATAAATTCTTTTAATATCTCTAAAAGGTCCGGTTTACCTTTTTCCACCAGTTCATATTTTATCCTTACGGCACGTTTATTTATATTTAAAAACCTTCTCAGATCAACAGGGGTTCCAAGCAAAACAAGATCACAGTCTGTTTTGTTTATAGTATTTTCCAGTTCTTTCATCTGTTCTTTTCCGTAGCCCATGGCAGGTAAAATTTTATCAAGATGGCTATAATGTCTGTAGACCTCTTTAATAGAACCTTCCGCACATGGTCTGGGGTCAACTATTTCTTTTGCCTTCAGAATATCTCTTGCCGCAATAAAAGCGGCACCATAGGTCATATTGCCATGGGTAAGAGTTGGTCCGTCTTCCACAACAAGAACCCTGTCATGTTTTAAATTCTTATAATCATCCACTGTAATAGGAGAAAGGCCTTCCATAATTCTGGCGGAAGGATTGGCTTTTTCTATATTTTTTCTTACAAGAAGCACATTTTCTTCTTTTGCAGTATCTACTTTATTTATTATAACAAGATCGGCAGACCTTAAATTTACTTCTCCAGGATAGTAGGACAGTTCATTTCCAGGTCTGTGAGGGTCTACAAGGACAATGGAAAAATCCGGTTTATAAAAGGAAAAATCATTATTTCCACCGTCCCAGATAATTACATCTGCTTCTTTCTGAGCTTCTTCAAGGATTTTTCCGTAATCGACACCTGCATAAACTATAATGCCTTCTTCTATATGAGGAGCATATTCTTCTCTCTCTTCAATCGTACATTCATATTTATCCAGATCGTCAAGGGTGGCAAATCTCTGCCATATCTGCTTACTTAAATCACCGTAAGGCATGGGGTGCCTTATAGCCACTACCCTGTAACCAAGTCCTTTGAGCACTTTACAGACTTTTCTCGTAGTCTGGCTTTTTCCCACACCTGTTCGAACGGCACATACACTTATAATCGGAACAGAGGCCTTTATCATTGTATGACATGGGCCCATAAGTCTGAAATCTGCACCACAGGCAAGGACAGTCGATGCTTTATGCATAAGATCTTTATGTGCTATATCACTGTAAGAGAATATAACCTGATCTATATGATGTTCTTTTATTAATTTTTCCAGTTCTTCTTCAGGGTAAATAGTTATACCTTCGGGATAAAGAGACCCTGCCAGGACGGGAGGGTATTTTCTGTCATCTATATTTGGAATCTGGGCTGCCGTAAATGCAATAACATCATAGGAAGCATTATTTCTGAAATATACATTAAAATTATGGAAATCTCTTCCTGCTGCACCCATAATAATCACTTTTATCTTTTTCATAACCATCCTCCGATAAAACACATAAAAAATTCCGGCACAGACTATATTCTCTGATGTCCGGCCAAATCCTTCTTTCATAAAGAGAAGAGAAGGTTTTCTCAATGGGAAGAAGAATTATTAAATCGTGACGCGTGACGCGTAATGCGTAACACGGTTACAGATTATCAGTAAATATTTTAGCTAATATTAAGTTTTATTGATGTGAGACTCATCACAGAATGGAAAAATGAAGGGTGTGAAAGGTGAAGAGTGAAGGGTGAAGGGTGAATGGGTAAAGAGTGAGTAGGGGCGTTTAATTAAACGCCCCATGTGCATCAACCTAAGTTTTAGACCTGAGCATTATAGGCCTTTACACCCCTCACCCTAAATCCCTCTCCCGGTGGGAGAGGGACTTTAAATACATTAACTTTTCTCCTCTCCCCTTCTCCCGATGGGAGAAGGGGCCGGGGGATGAGGGGAATTTTCAAGGGGTTACTCACACCTCATAACCTTAAGTTGATGCCTATGGGGCGTTTAAGTAAACGCCCTGGGATTAAATACGCATTACGCATTACGCATTACGCATTACGACTATAAAGGAGATAATTTATGAATAAAAATACGAACAACATACTGCTTGTATATATCGGATACAGTACAGGTGATGAAAAGGATTCCGGGACAAAAAATCTGCAGTTAGGCCAGCTTTATCTGGGAACAGTGTTGACGAAAGCAGGGTACGGGGTAAAATTATATTCAGATCTCTTTCCTGATAGTGGTGACTTTATAGAATTTATCAGGGAAGGTAATTACGGCATGGCAGGTTTTTACTGTATAACCAATACAATCTACAGGGTAACTGCACTGGTAAATATCATAAAAGAGCAATTCCCTTCTATGCCTGTTTTGCTCGGAGGCCCTCATGTTACTGTTATGGACAGGGAAAGTCTGGAAAATTGCAGGGCAGATTTAATAATAAGGCATGAAGGAGAGTATACTTTCCTGGAAGTAGCAGAATATTTCTATGAAAATAAAGGCTCTCTTCAGGATATAAAGGGAATAACCTGGAGAAAAGGGAATGAAATCATAAAAAATCCTGACAGGGAATTTATAAAAAATCTCGATGAACTGCCTGTGCCTGACTGGCACATGCTGGAAGGCGAAATGGCAGATTTCAACCACTCCTATCCGAATATAATAACAGGAAGAGGGTGTCCTTTTAAATGTGCCTTCTGTTATGAAAGTTTCGGAGGAGGAGAATATCGAATGAGAAGTGCCGGCCATGTGATAAAAGAAATAGAACTCCTTGTAAATAACTGGAATGTCAGATATATAAAATTTGTTGATGATATTTTTATAGTAAACAGTGAAAGAATGGAACAGATATGTTCTGTCATTAAAGATTTAAGGGAAAAGAAATATCCTTTTTACTGGTTCTGTGAGGCAAGGGTAGATATTTTAGAAAAAAGGCTTCATTTACTGAAAAAAATGAGAAATGCAGGTCTTGCCATACTGCAAATAGGTGTGGAAAGCGGGAACCAGGAAATACTCGATCTGTATAATAAAAAAATCACACTGGAACAGATAGAAAAAGTAATAAAAGCCTGTGTGGAAGCGGATATTTTCTCCGTATCTATAAATGTAATAATAGGAGGCCCTTTCGAAACAGAAGAAAAAATAAAAAACACGACAGATTTTGTAAGAAAGCTCATAAAAATTGCTCCCGGAAGGTTAATATGCAACCACAGTCTTCTCACACCATATCCGGGAACACTCATCCATAAAGAACCTGAACGTTTCGGCCTTACCATAATAGATCCTTCTTTAAAAGATGGTCAGACAGAAGATATTGTATTTATGGAAAGTGAAAAAATGAATAAATATGACATACAGAAGGCAAGACTCAGATTTGAAGGTGAACTTTACAGAATGATGGTGTCAGAACTGGGGAATTTAACATCAAAACAGATAGAAGAACATTTTGCCATGACATGTTACGGGATTAAAACTCCCTGGTATTCCGTTCTTTCATCAGACAGAGGTATAAAGACCTATTTTAACCTGAAGGATTATAAGCTATACAGGGGCTTTTATGAAATAGAAGAAGAACAAATCGACAGATGGTGTCCCCAGAGAACTTATGCACTGGAATACAG
>CALARM010000842.1 GCA_937888925.1 uncultured Synergistia bacterium
AAGGGTATGGAAAAGGGTATGGAAAAGGGTATGGAAAAGGGTATGGAAAAGGGTATGGAAAAGGGTAAAATTGAACTGGCAAGAGAACTGTATAAAGACGGATATCCAGTAGAAAAACTTGCAGCAAAGTTCAAGGTATCTGCAGAGAAGATGAAAGAACTGTTAACCTGCAGTGACACATAAAAATAATATTTATCAGTAATGAAGGTGATACTGCGGAAAATATAAAAATTCCTTCAGAGAGGAATTAGATGGATTTGTCCTTTTGAAATTCTTATGAAGAAATTCTGAATAAACGGGCTTTTATTTTACACTACCGCTCCTGCTGGCAAATTTGACATCTAAAGCAGCTTAATTGAGAGGAGTTAGATGCACTTGGAAGAATTTTCCACACCTATTGACAGGAGCTCAATGAAAAGAATTATTAAATAATCATGACGCATGACGGGTGAAAGTATCCATTTACCTTTACTACTTTTTACTTTTCCACATACTAGTTTCCATCAATTATACAAAAAGACTCAAAATCCTTCTTGACTTTTATATGAGTCTTTATTATTATGTAAACTATGCAAATTATATCTTTTATCAAAAGTAAAGAAAGCCAACTAATCGGGTTACTTTGCAGTTTTATTATACTGGCAGGGATATTATATTCGCTCCATCTGGGAGATAAATTGAGATATCCTGACGAATGGCTTTATTACATAATGGCCGGGAATCTTTCATCTAAAGGCTTATACAGTCTTGACGGGATAAATCCCAGTGCCTGCCGTCCCCCTGGTTATTCTTTTTTCCTATCTATCTTCATGTCTATGGGAGCAAATTTAATTGTTCTCAGAATTTTAAATTTTGTAATGCTTGCCGGCACTTTATACTTAATTTATATCCTTTTAAAAAGAGAATGTTCCCCTGTTGCAGGGTTAATTGGCGCAGTTCTTGTTATTTTATATCCTGTATTATTTTATACGGCAGGTACGTTTTATCCCCAGACTATAGGAGCTTTACTTTTTCTTTCAGTGATTTATTTAATTTTAAGCAGTGATCTTACCGGAAAAAGATCTGCCGCTGCAGGATTACTTATGGGATATCTCATAATTACAATACCGACTTTTATCTTTCAGTTTCTTCTTATTACTATATGGATGAAAGCATATAAGTATAAAATTTTATATATTATAATATTTTTTATAATTACATGTGCTATAATCAGTATCTGGCAAATAAGAAATTATACTGCATTTAAATCTCTATTTTTCATATCCGCCAATTCCGGGAAAATGCTCCTTGAAGGAAATTCGGAGAATGCAGGACCTAATAGCGGTATAACAACTGATATTCTGTCATATGAAAAGAATACTGCAGGGATGAATGAAGTGGAAAAAGATGCATATCTTAGAGACAGAGCTTTTGAATACATTTGTAAAAATAAGTGGAAATCTTTAAAGCTTTATGCCGGGAAAGTGCTTAATTATTTTAATTATAGAAATGAACTGGAAACTAAAAGCGAATCTTCCCCGTGGAAAGATGTGATTATGCTTTTCACTTACGGAGGTCTGCTTTTATCATTCACAATACGACTCTTTTATTTTAAATATGTTAAATTGAATAAATTTGAATTATTTTTGATTATAATTTATATTTCAAATGCTTTCTTTTCGGCGATATTTTTTACAAGGATTCGTTACAGATTACCTTTTGATTTTTGTCTGATAGCACTGGTGGCTTTATTTTTTTATAATTTAAGTAAATCTCAAAATGGTTCTTTATTTTATAAGGATTATAAAAATGAACATACATACAATATATAGCCTTTTTACATCTTATTTCAGATCTAAAAGAATGAAATTATTTTTTGATACCTTAAATCCAGATGAGAATACAAAAATATTAGATGTAGGAGGTTGCCAGAATTTCTGGAGTAAATTAAATTGTTCTTCAAAGATTACTTTACTGAATATTAAAATTTCCCCAAAAGATGCAGTGTTCAGATCAAAATATACTTATATTGAAGGTGATGGAACTTCATTACCATTTAAAGATAAATCTTTCGACATTGTATTTTCTAATTCTGTAATTGAACATCTTTCAACTTATGATAATCAAGTAAAATTTGCAAAAGAATTAACAAGGGTTGGTAAAAATATATGGGTACAAACGCCTGCAAAGTATTTTTTTGTAGAACCACATTTGATAGCACCTTTTATACATTTTCTACCGAAAAATGTTCAGAAATATTTAATAAGGTATTTTACTGTATGGGGTCTGGTAGCCAAACCTTCTCAAAAGGATATTGTTAATTTTTTAAAAGAAGTAAGAATGTTGAATTATAAAGAAATGGGTTCTTTATTTCCCGAATGTATGGTTCAGAAAGAATTTTTCCTGGGAATGGCTAAATCTTATATAGCTATTGGATTAACTAAATAAATGTCAATAATAAGAAAAACTTTACTTTAAAAATTATGAAAATACTTTTAGCGCACAATTATTACCAGCAACCCGGTGGTGAAGATACAGCATTCAGAGCAGAAAGGGATATGCTCAAAGAATATGGCCATACTGTCATAGAATATACAGATCATAATGATCGTATAAAAATAATGTCTCCTATGGCAGTAGCAAGAGATACAATCTGGTCGACTTATTCTTATAACAGAATATTACAGATCGTAAAAAAAGAAAAACCTGATATTGCACATTTTCAAAATACTTTTCCTCTTATCTCTCCATCAGCTTACTATGCATGCTATAGAGCAGGATTACCAGTAGTTCAAATACTTCAAAACTACCGTTTCATGTGTCCAGCAGCTACATTATATCGCAATAATCAAATATGTAAAATATGTATAAAAAAGATATTGCCATGGCCAAGTTTAATATATTCCTGTTATCATTCATCTTTAATTCATACAGTAGTTTTAGCGGCAATGCTTACTATACACCGATGGTTGAGGACATGGCAGAAGCAAGTAAATGCATATATAGCTTTAACTCAATTTGGAAGAAAATTATTTATTGAATCCGGCCTTCCAGAAGAAAGAATTTTTATAAAACCAAACTTTATATATCCTGAACCACAGGCAAGAGAAACAAATGGATCTTATGTTCTTTTTGTAGGACGCCTTTCAAAAGAAAAGGGAATTTCTACTATGTTAAGAGCCTGGAAATTATTAAAAGATATACCTCTTAAAATCGCAGGAGACGGACCTCTTATGAATGAAGTGAAAAATATTGTTAATAATAATAAAATGAAAAATATTGAAATTCTTGGCTTTCAAACAAAGGAGCAGATCATTTCGTTAATAAAAGGTTCCAAATTTCTAGTATTTCCTTCTGAGTGGTATGAAGGCTTACCTTTAACTATTATTGAAGCATTTGCATGTGGCGTACCTATTATTGCTTCCCGCCTTGGAGCAATGGAAGAAATTATACACAATGGATATACCGGTTTACATTTTATACCCGGCAATTATGAAAATCTTGCCGAAAAGATCGAATGGTCTTGGGTACATAAAGAAAAGATGGAAGAAATGGGGGAAAATGCTAGAAAAGAATTTGAAGAAAAATATACTTCTGTACAAAATTTTAAAATATTAAATAAAATTTATGAAAATGCTATTAATATGAATAGGAGATAATTATTTGCTAAAATCTAAGTTATATCCCACTTTGCTATTTATTTTGCTTTTCTTACTAATAATTTATCCCACAATTTTAGGTTTGTATATAAAAGGTATTGAAATACCATTTAAATTTTTTGCTGCTGATAGTTTCTATTATCTTACAATAGCTGCCCGCTCTAGCTCTACTAATCTTTATACATTCGATGGTATATTTCCAACTAACGGGTTTCATCCTCTCTGGCAATACTATTTAACTATATCATTTAAGTTATTTCATCTACAAAGCCAGGAGATACAAATATATTTTGTATTTCTATCAACCATAATATTTACAGCAGTTGGAACTTCTTTATTCGGATTATCTTTATATCACTTGAGTAATAATTTTGCACTTTCATTGCTAGGCGGAGTGCCAGGATTTTATTATATATTATTTTGTAATCTAAATCCTCATTATTTTTCACCATGGAGCTTTATTAATGGTATGGAGTCAGGTCTTTCAATACTTTTCTTTGGAATACTGAGTTATTTACTGTTCAATAAAGAATTCCTAAATAAATATAATTATATTAGAATTTTATCAATATCATTTTTTCTCTCTCTAATTTGTCTGAGCAGGTTAGATGATATATTTTTAACTATATCATTTCTTATCATTTTTTATATTTCTAATAAAAATGATAAGAAAATTTTTACTTATATTTCCCTACTTGCCTTTTTTCCTGTATTTCTTGTAGCTATATATATTATTTATAACTTTTATTATGCTCATATGCTATTGCCTGTTAGTGGAACAACAAAAGGTGGCTTTTCTTTGATAAAAAATATAGGGGCCTTTATTAATATTTTCATACCATTTAGATATTTTATGAAAACTTCAACAGGTTACAGAACAGATTGGCAAGATGTATCATGGCGTGCTTTGCAAATGGGAATACCTTTATTAGTTTCTTTAATCGCATTACTTTATATCACATTAAAAAAGAAGATTTCTATAACAAATCTAAAAGAAAATGAAAAATATCAAACATTCCTTATTTATACTTATTGTATATATGTAAGTCTAAAAGGGAGCTACAACATAATTAATGTTTCCCCTTATCATCAAGGGCACTGGTACTTTCCATTAAGTATTATGGTTTTTAACCTTATCATAACTATGTGCATTCATAGTATATTTAAAAATTGCAATATATCAGAAGAGACTTATAGCATTAAAATTATTAAAAGTAATAATCTTACAAAATTAGTTCCATTAACATTACTTATTTATATAATTTTTATAAGTAATAGTTTTCTAAATTATAAAATTAATAGTAGTTACAACTATCAATATTATAATTTTTGGAAAAATAGAAATGAAATATTACATAACCTACAGAGTATATATCCTGAGAATAAAATTTTAGAATTCGATGATGGAATTATTGCTTACTCACTCGGCTTAAAAACCATGAGTGGACTTGGATTTGCATTAGATCAAGAAGCTTTTATAGCTAAGAATAAAGGCCGATTGTTAGATATTTCTTATAATAGAGGTATACATGTTTTATGTTCAATGAATTATATTACGATACCTAATAAAGCATGTGATAATAGAGAATTACTAAAAGAAACTTTATCAAAAATATTTTTTATGAAAAATCAAAATATTGAAAGGTGGAATTTTAGGGTTATATATCTGAATAAAGAAACAGGAGTAATATTCATAGAATTTTTTCCAGTAAATTAAATAAATGGTTCTACTGCAAAAACCCTATTTCATAAAAAAATATATTAAAGAAATGGCTTAAAATAACAGTTCCACAAAAGTCAAAATAGTCTTCAAAGTTACATTTAAGAGTTTTTGCAGTGAAATCAATAAGTGTAATCAATAAATGAGTTATTCACTTTTAGATAAACAAAGTTAGAATATGTAAATTTATAAAAAATATATGAAAAGTTCAAATAATCTAATTAATCATTATAACAAAAAATATCAAAATACTTTCGCATCAGAGACTAAAACTGTAAAAATAGCCAGTTACCCAAAGGATCGATTTGAAATAACTGCAAAGTTAGCAATTAAAAATTGTAAAGGCAGGTATCTTGAAATTGGTGCCGGCTCTGGTAATGTAGCTCTTACAGTAATTAATAAATATGATGAACTTATCCTTACAGAATTATCTGTAATACGGTGCAAAGAACTTCACAAATTATTTAATAATTTCAGTAAAGTTACAATCATTGAACATAATATTGATACAGAAAATCTTAATTTTCCTGACGATTTTTTTAACACTATAGTTATGACAGCAGTAATAGAACACTTAGTTGATCCTATTACTGCTCTTAAAGAATTAAATAGAGTTCTTTGTAAGGGTGGGAAACTGATTATAGACACACCTAATATAGCGAAATGGACAAGAAGAATAAAATTACTACTAGGGTACTTCCCATCAACAGCTTCAATGGATGAAGGCTTACTTTGTTATGATAAAAAAACCCTGACAGATCTTTTGTAAAATCCAATATAAAAATGTACATCGAATCCTGTTGAAAAATGTGCATCTACTACCGGAATAAAAAAGAGAAAAAAGTAATTTTGGTAGAATAAAACCCCAATAAAATAATTGGGGAGTGAAGGAGATGTATGATTTTATGGATCGAAGTGCAATAAAAGCGTTAAAAAAACGTGGAAAGAAGTATACAGAGATAGCAAGAGAAATAGGCTGTGATCGAAGAACAGTGAAAAAAATAGTAGAAGAACAGGTAGAAAAAAAATATACAAGGGAAATTGCACCATCCCAGGTAGACGTCTACAAAGAAGATATATTTAACTGGCTTAATAATGGGATAAGTGTAGTGAGGATGTTAGAACTTGTCCGTGAAGATAAAGAGCATCCATACCAGGGAGGTCGAAATTCCTTTTACGAAAGAGTAAAGTTATTTAAAACAGAGTTGAAGAATAAACAAAAAGAAGGTTTTGTAAGATTTGAAGGATTACCAGGAGAATACCTTCAGGTGGACTGGGGAAAGGTAAATGACTTTCCATTTATAGGCCAGGAGAAAAAGACAATAAATTTCTTTGCAGCCCGTTTGAAATACAGTCGTTACAGTTATGTGGAATTTAAGCCTGACCAGACCCAGGAGCATCTGATAAGAAGCCTATTAAGGGTATTTGAAGATATAGGTGGAATACCTTGGGTAATAGTATTTGACAATATGAAAACAGTGACAACAGGACGTGATAATAAGCATAGGCCAATCTGGAATGAAATATTTCAAAAGTTTGCAGCAGAGATGGAATTTCATCCTGATGTATGCTGGCCCTATTCAGGGAATCAGAAAGGCTCAGTAGAGAATCTTGTAGGATGGGTAAAGGACAATTTCCTTTCCGGTAGAGAATTTATTGATGACAGGGATATGGTTAATCAGTGTAACCAGTGGCTTAATAAAATAAACAACAGTCAATCTCAGGCTCACGGAGCTATCCCCTCAGAAATTCTACTGGAAGAGAGAAGTAAATTTACTCGACTTCTAACAACAGCAGAGGATTATGGACTATACCGTGAAGTAATAGCAGGTAAAGAAAGTCTTGTAATGATAGACAACACCAGATATTCCATACCAGTAAGCTATATAGGTCAGGTATTAACAGCAAGGATAAGAGAGAAAATAATAGATTTTTATGATGGCTGTAAATGTGTTGCCAAGCATCAAAGACGTTCAAAACAATGGCAGCCTGTAATAGACCCTTCTCATTATGAGGAAGTGTTTGTAAAAAAACCAAGAGCTAGAGTAATGGTATACAGAGATTTTTTAATGGCTCAGGATAAAAGTATTAAAGCCTTTATAGCAGAACTGTGCCGCCGTTATAAAGGCACCTTTGGAGAACAGATAGTAGAGATGTATCATATGTGGCAAAAATATGGTACAGATGAATTAGGTGTAGCCTGTGCTCTTGCCTCAGAGCATGGTGCCTATGGTTCAGATTACCTTGAGAGTCTGCTTCGTACATCTGATAAAGGACAGTTGATATCAAGCCTTACGCTTTCAGATGTTCCTTTACAGGAAGAATTAGATAGAACTTTATTGGATTATGAGTATCGTGCTATAGGGGGTGGTAAGTAATGGAACACCTGATGAAGAGACTTGGCTTACCACGTATGAGAGCAGTATATCGAGAGTGGATAGACAGAGCAGGGAAAGAAGGAATAAGTTACAGTGATTTCTTAAGAGGGTTACTGGAAGAAGAAGTGTGTGCCAGAGAAGAGAGTAAATTGAGAAGTCATATGAAGAATGCTAAATTTCCTTTTGAGAAGACACTGGAACAATTTGATTTCAAACTCCATCCTGAATTACGCAGACAGATATTCCAGAATTACCTGGAAGAGAGTTTTATAAGAGAGGGTAGGGCGCTCGTATTGGTGGGGGCTCCAGGTCTCGGGAAAACGCACTTATCTTCGGCTATAGGGATAAAAATGGTTCAAAGGGGATTTGATGTCCGATTTATTACAGTCCAGAGGCTGGTGAACCAGGTACTTTCTTCTGAAACAGCAAAAGAGAAGGAAAAAGTCCTCCGTCCTTATCGCAAAGCTGCTCTGCTGATCTTAGATGAATTTGGGTATCTCGTTCCTGAACCGGAGACGGGCCCTGTTCTCTACGAACTTATTTCAGAGAGATATGAGAAGAAGGCCACAATAATTACCAGTAATAAGAGTCTTACTGAATGGGGTAAGATTATTCAAGACAATGCTCTTGCAAGTGCTCTCCTGGACAGACTTATGCATCACGGTGATGTATATTACCTCAAGGGAGAAAGTTACAGATTGAAGGGTAAAGAAAAGCTTTTAGGGCAACAGGAAGTTAAACCGACAGATGAGGAAGAAAAAGACAGGGATGTTAAATAGAGTTATAGCTAAAGATAAATTTAATAACTTAACTATACCGGTAGGAAATACAGAAGTATCTCTGTTCAACAACTTTACCGGGAAGAGATGTACATTTTTCAACCGGATTCCCTTATCAAGATTAGTGTCTCATCACTATAGCAGGAAGAGATGTACATTTTTCAACCGGATTCCTTTATCAAAACTGAGAGAACAAAACTATGGTAAAAGCTCCAACATGTATTATGACAGGTGGGATATGATTAAGCATGATGAGATCACTTGTTATAAAAATACTGGATATAATACTGCAGACAGGATAGGCGATAGAGTAGATAACGGATCTCAAAAGAGCATATACATGCTTTTACTGGATCTGATTACTAACACTTCTCCTAAAATAAGACTGGTATATAGAATTTTAACATGTACATTTTTCAACCGGATTCCGAGAGAAAAAAATTACATTTTTCAGCAGGATTTTGCATCTTTATGACGAAGGACATCTTCATTATTTTACATTTCGTTCTTTAAGCAAATGCTGTCTTGAAAAAGCAGGTTTTAAAAGAGTTGAATGGTTTGGCTACGGTGGATGGAATTTAAATAAAGTACCTTATATATTATGTAAGTTATGGCCAACTCTTTTCTCAGAGATCTGTATTGTAGCATACAAATAATAAAGATGAGTTATTTAGATAAGAAAAAGAAAGTATTCATTATACAAAAAAGCCTGGAACATTATCGCAAGCCTTTTTTTATTATGTTGGAAGAAAAGCTTTCTCAGTTTAATATTGAATTAAAATTAGTCTTTGGAGCAAAAAGTGAACAGGAAGACAGAGATTTTATGAATATAAACTGGGCATATAGAATTCATAACTATCTCATTAAAATCGGCTCTCATACCCTTTACTGGCAACCATGTTTATGGCTCTTAAAAGATGCCGATTTAATAATTGTAGAACAGGCCAGCAAATTATTATTAAATTATCTTCTTTTCATAGCTCACATTGCAGGAATAAAAAAACTCTGTTTCTGGGGTCATGGAAAAAATTTTCAATCACATAAAGTCAGCAGAGTCGGTGAAGTAATTAAAAATTTTATCTCAAAACGTGTTCACTGGTGGTTTGCATACAATGACCTAAGTGTAAAAATAGTAAAAGAACTTGGATATCCTGAAGAGAGGATTACATCCGTACAGAACGCTATTGATACAAAATCCTTAATAGAAGCAAAAGAGAAAATTACTCGGAGTGCTCTGGAAAAATTGAAACAAGAGCTGAATATAAAAGGAGAGAATATCTGTATATATTCAGGAAGTATGTATCCTGAAAAACGTCTCGATTTTTTAATTGAATCCTGTATTTATATTAAAGAAAAAGTGCCGGATTTCGAAATGATTTTTATTGGTTCAGGCTCGGATCAGGATAAAGTTAAACTTGCTTCAGAAAGATTTGAATGGATTCATTATGTGGGGCCTAAATATGACATAGATAGAGTACCTTATTTTATGATATCAAAATTATTTTTAATGCCTGGACTTGTAGGATTAGGCATTTTAGATGCCCTTACAATGGAAACCCCTATTATTACGACTAGTATATCTTATCATTCACCGGAAATTGACTATCTAATCGATGGATTTAATGGTATAATTGTCCAGGAATCTAATGATCCTCTAATATATTCAAGACAAGTCTCATATATATTACAGAATAATGAAAACTACAAAAAACTAATTAACGGATGTATTGAGTCTAGAGAGAAATATACTATAAAAGAAATGGCAAATCGTTTTAGTAAAGGAATAATAAAAGCTATAAACTGTTTGTAGTCCATATATCCCAAATTACATGCTCAAGAGGAGTATACACATGAATTGTAATATTGGAAAACAAAAAGAATGTTTTGAAAATATTTATTCAACCTCGGAAGAAAAAAAATGGAATTTCCATGATACTGATGATATATTAGTGAGATATCTTAGAGACAGAAGAATTAAAATAGCGATAGAGCATCTAAAAAAATTAATAAAATCTCAATATAATCAATGGAATGCTTTAGTAATTTGTGGAGGAGTAGGAGGAGAAGGAACATTACTGGCAGATTTAGGATTTAATTCCGTTACAGTTTCAGATATTTCTGAAAATGCTTTAGAAATATGTAAAAAGAGAGATCCAAGGATTAAAACCATATTATTAAATGCAGAAGATTTAACAATACCGGATAATTCTTATGATTTAGTTATTGTACAGGATGGATTACATCATCTTCCTCGGCCTGCCAATGGATTCACAGAAATGCTCAGGGTGTCTAAAAAAGCTATTATTGTAATTGAACCACATAGTGGCATTATATCTAAATTATTTGGAACAATATGGGAAAAGCATGACAATACGATTAATTATGTATTTCGCTGGAATAAGTTTATTTTTAAAGAATTAACATTAAGTTATCTATTACAAAAAAATCTATATATTAAAGTCATCAGATTATGGGACCATAATTGTTTTATGATGAAAATTTCAGAAAAAGTGAGCAAAAACAACAAATTACTAAGACTTAATTTTATAAAACTGTGCTATGATATATTAAATACATTATTCTGGTGGCTTGGAAATATGATGATTGGTATTATTATAAAAAAATAAAATTTTAAGAAGCATAATTGGTAAATATACATCTGTATTACTATAAATGTTTTTGATATCCCTCTGTGTCAAAATAGCTGAGACAGATTCCTACCCCGAATTTAGTGTATAATGATAGGGCGGTAGGAAAGGAGTAAGAGTATGTCAAATAATAAGAATAAAGTAAAAGGAAACGGTAAAATGTCTCATGTTAATATATGTACAGTGCCAGATCCAGAGGTAATAGAGAGACCGATAAGAAGGAAATATCCAGCAGAGTATAAGTTGAGGATACTCCATGAAGTAGAAACATTGAAGAAACATGGAGAGATTGGAGCTCTGCTGAGGCGAGAAGGATTATATTCATCCAATATAGGTCAGTGGATCTGGCAGCGAGAGAGAGGAGAATTAGAAGGATTGAGCCCGAAGAAAAGAGGTCCAAAGGAGAAATCACCTGACGATTTAGAGAAAAGAATAAAAGAACTTGAGAGAGATAATAAAAGACTTAAAAGACGTCTTGACCATGCCGAGATGATCATAGATGTACAAAAAAAAATCTCAGAGTTGAGCGGGATACCGTTACAGAAAGTGGACAAATACGAAGAGGAAGATTGATGAATGTAGTAAAAGAGATTTCAACAGATGTAGGAGTATTAAGAGCGTGTGAAGCTCTTGGAATATCAAGAGCGACATATTATCGTAAATTATCTCCTGTAAAACCTGTTACTGAGTCAAAATCAAAGCACTTTCGTGCATTATCAAAACAGGAGGAGAGAGAAGTTCTTGATTGCCTTAACAGTGAGAGGTTCCAGGATAAATCTCCAGCAGAGGTATATGCCACTGTTCTGGATGAAGGTAATTACCACTGTTCTCTCTCGACAATGTATCGAATACTCAGAAGACATAAACAGGTAAGGGAAAGAAGAAATCAACTGCAGCACCCAAATTACAAGAAACCTGAATTGCTGGCAGAGAAATCAAATCAGGTGTGGTCCTGGGATATTACAAAATTACTGGGGCCTCAGACGTGGACATATTATTACCTCTATGTGATTATGGACATTTACAGCAGGTATGTCGTGGGCTTGATGGTAGCTCATAAAGAGAATTCATCACTGGCTCAGGAGCTTATCCAGGATACCTGTAAGAAACAGAATATACAGCCAGGGCAGCTTACAGTTCATGCAGACAGAGGCTCTTCTATGACTTCAAAGGCAGTAGGATTTCTTCTTGCAGATCTTGGGATTACAAAAACTCATAGCAGGCCTCATGTATCCAATGACAACCCTTTCTCTGAAAGTCAGTTTAAAACTCTCAAATACAGGCCGGAATTCCCGGATAGGTTTGGCAGTATTCAGGATGCCAGAGCTTTTTGTATAAATTTTTTTCAATGGTATAACTGGGAGCACTATCACAGTGGTATTGCTTTAATGATACCTGGGGTTGTTCAGTATGGATAGGAAAAATCTGTTATAAAGCAGAGACAAATTGTGTTAAATACAGCTTATGAGAAACATCCGGAAAGGTTTGTGAAAAAACTTCCAACTCCACCGGAGGTGCCGGATGCGGTGTGGATAAATCCACCGGAAAAATTACTGAAAGGAGGGTAATTAATTTCGCATCGGAATCTGTCTCAAACTATTGACAATTTCCGTATTAAATAATAAGTTTCATATGAATACTATAGCAATAATTATGACATGTCATAATCGAAAGAATAAAACGTTAAATTGCCTGGATGCGTTATTCAGACAAAAATACATAAAAAATAATAATATAAAAGTATATTTGGTAGATGATGGAAGCACTGACGGAACAGGAGAGGCAATAAAAAATTCTTTCCCCGAAGTTATAATTTTACAGGGGAGTGGAAATCTATTCTGGAATGGTGGAATGAGACTGGCTTTTAAAAAAGCTATGAAAAAAAACTATGATTATTATTTGTGGCTTAATGATGATACATTACTTTATGAAGATAGCCTGGATAGATTATTAAAAACACATTATAAATTATCAGAGAAATATACTAAAAAAACTATAATAGTAGGCTCAACCTGCGATCCTGCTACAGGAATTCTTACCTATGGAGGGGCTATTCATTGTAGCAGATGGCATCCTTTAAAATTTCGACTTATAAAACCATCAGATATTCCTTTAGAAATTGATGCTATGAACGGGAACTGTGTTCTTATATCATCTGAAGTAGTTAGAATAGTAGGTAACATAGATAAAGCTTTTTCACACAGTATCGGAGATTATGACTATGCATTAAGAGCAAAATCACTTAGTTGCTCTGTATGGCTTGCTCCTGGCTATGTAGGGACATGTGAAAGAAATAAGGTTAATCTATTTACAATGAATGTAAATATAAAAGAAAAATTAAAAAGAATAAATCAGCCAAAAGGCTTACCTTTCATAGAATGGAAAGTTTTTGCAAAAAGACATGCAGGTATTTTATGGCCATTTTATTGTATAATGCCTTATATGAAACTAATTTTACCAGAGATAATAATTAAATTCAATAAAAATAATTTAACAAAATTGTAGATTTAAGGAAAAGTATATGAAGTTAAATCTTGGTTGTGGTAATCAGGTAATTCAAGGATGGATTAATGTAGATTATTCTTTAGGGGCAAAATTCGCTAAAATTCCGTTATTTCGCATAATTAACAAAAAGTTGCATCTCTTTGATCTTGATTGGGATAAAAGAATTTTTATTCATAACTTAACAAAGAAGTTTCCATGGAAAAACAATACTATTGATATTATTTATAGTTCTCATACTTTAGAACATTTTACATATGAAGAAGGTTGTTTTTTTCTTACAGAATGCCATCGTATACTCAAACATAATGGTATCATCAGGATAGTAGTTCCTGATCTACAGGTTTTTGTAAAAGAGTATATAGATGGGAAGTTATGTGCAGACCAATTTATTGCAAAACTTGGAGTATTATCTGGGAATAGTAAAAATCCTATTAAAAATTTCCTATCCCATTTTATACAATTTCCTCATAAATGTATGTACGATACTCAGACATTACTAAACCTTTTAAATTATATAGGTTTTGATGCAGTAAGTAAAAAAGAATTTAATAGTGCTATTGAAGATATAAAACAAATAGAAAATAAAAAACGTACTGAAAAAGCTGTAATTGTAGAGGGTAGAAAAAGATGAAACATATTCCCAATATATCCATTGGATTTATAAGCTTTTTACAATGGAGTAATTAATTATGGATAATAAAAAAGTAGACAGCCTTACTGCTAAAACCTTACATGGTATAAAATGGACGTATATGTCTGGAATAATTAATGCATTGGCACAAATAGCCTTCAGTGCAGTTATGGCACGTTTATTAGAGCCATCTGCTTTCGGTATTATTGCTATGGCTATGGTTCTAATAGGCTTTGGTAACAGATTTACCATAATGGGTATAGGGTCTACTATAATTCAAAAAAAAGAAATTACAGAAGAAGATATTAGAGCATCTTTTACTTCTTCTTTCTTTTTAGGAATATTATTTTTTATTTTATTCTGGTTCATTTCACCTCTGACAATTTATATTTTTAAAAATAAAGAAGTCATTCCAGTATTAAAAATTACATCTATTTCATTTATTCTTTCCAGTCTTTCAATTACATCTTCAAGTATTCTCACAAGAAATATGATGTTTCGATATATAGCAATTAATAATGTCATTTCATATATAGTAGGTTATGGATTAACTGGTATAATAATGGCCAGTAGAGGTTTTGGTGTTTGGAGTCTGGTTTTTGCTAATTTGACTCAAATGGGCATTAATGCATTATTATGTTATTTTCACACAAAACATCCCATTAAGTTTATCTATAAACGGAAATATTACAGATATTTATTCTTTTTCGGAGGCAAGATGACTATTGTTAGATTTCTTGAATTTATAAGTGCTAATATTGATACTTTATTTATAGGTCATTTCTTAGGGTCAACCTCTCTTGGTTTATATAATAGAGCTTACATACTAGTCTGTGTACCAACATATTATTTTACAAATAGTTTAACCTCTGTACTTTTCCCATCACTAAGTAAACTTCAGGAAGATAATAAGGCTTTGAAAAAATGGTTCTTAAAAGTAACAATGCTACTCAGTGCATTTATAATACCATTATGTTTCGGTATTTCTGCTGCTTCCAGAGAAATTATTTTAACCATCCTTGGAGATAAATGGATTAAAGCGATACCAATTATGCAAATACTTTCTATAGCTATGCCTCCATTTCTCCTTGCTATTTTACCAATAATTATATGTGATGCTACAGCAAGATTAAATGTAAAGATTGTTATACAATTATTTTATATTTTATTTTTATTATTATTTTTTTATTTTATGATAAATTATGGTCTTACTGGTTGTGCATTTATAATTTTAATTGGAGAATTTATTCGTTATATAATTTATATTTCTTATTTAAAAAATATATTTAATATTACTATTAAAGAATTATTTGAAATTTATGTATTTCCTCTTTTATCAGGTTTAGTTACAGGATTATTAATTTATTGTCTCTCTAATTACATAAGAATTATGCAAATCCACACTTTAATATTACTTTTTATACAAATATTACTAGGAATTATAATTTTATTTGTTAGCTTAATAATTAATAAAAAAGTTATATATGAAGTTAAAAATATTATCAGTAATTCAGGTATAATGTTTACTAACAATATATTATTTAAGAAATTAAATTTAATTTTAAATTTAACTGATTATAATTAGTTAGTTTTATAACAATTAGAAAATAAAGTATCGATTAATTATGTTAAAGAAGAGTTTTATAGTAACAATTTTTCTCATATCTATAATATTATTTGAAATTAATTTTCTTATGTTATTTTCTGAACAAACTGTAGCTAATATAAGAGATGGTATTATAATATGTTTTATGATTTTATCATGTGCATTTTTTGTGTCTAATAAAATAAAGGATAAATTTTTAAAAAGTCATTTATTACTTTACTTAATTTATTATTTATTTATAATCTTAGAGTCTATTTTTAAATATAATTCCATTATAAAATACCCTCATATTTTACTTACAATAAGCAGTTTTTTTTATACTGTGGTTTTTTATACGTTACTAAGAATAAATACAGACTTATTTTTAAATAGGTTATGTTATGTAACATGCGGATATATATATATTCAGGAAATAATAATGAGAGTATACAACCCATATTCATATAGGGTTTTACCTGTTCACATAATATATATGTTATTATTTGTCACTCTATATTTTACCATTAATCAAGTTACAAAATCTGCTTTATACAAATCTATAATTATAATAATAAATTTATTATTTATAGTAGTTGAAAACCATAGAACTGTATGGGTTTCTGGATTCACAGGTGGTATTTTACTAACAATTTTTCTTGGAAAAATAAAAAAAATCCATATCAAAAAAAAATATTTATCAATAAGTATATTTTGTATTATATTATTTTTATTTGCATTTTCATTTACTAATCAAGAATTTAAAACTTATTTTAAAGAGAGAATTGAAGATATTTATAAATTTAAAGAACAAGGTACAGGAAAGTGGAGATATGACATGTATGAATATTACTGTCCCATTATAATAAACAATTTGATCTTCGGAACAAGGTTTGAAGGCTTCGAAATAACGCCTATATACGAACGACATTTTCGCAAAGAAACAGGACATCACTTCCACTCTGGTTATTTGGTGATCTTATTTTATCATGGATTATTTGGTTTCTATCTTTTGTATGGACCGATATTTTATTATTTATACAAATCATGGAAACATGCTGAACTATCATTAGAAAATATCTTCTTATATTCTTTTATTTTTACTGGTATTTTCTATTCTTTAAGTTATATTTTACCTTACTTCTATTATGGTATTCTAGGAATAAGTTTTATCTTTATAAAAAAACAGAAAAATTATAAAAGTTAACTTGATTTGAATTATGGTAAATTATGAAATTAATTATAAATTATTAGATAATAATTTAAATTATAAATATTGTCCTTTATGTCTTAATAAAGATATAAAGAATAAAGGAGAAATAAAATATCCAGAAAAACTTTTATTTTCATCTGTATATGTTAAATTAAAAAATAAATCTGAATTATGGTATTGCAATAATTGCCTTTCAGGATTTATTCAAAATGTAATAAGAAAAGAAGATGCTGAAATGTTATATACTAACTCTGATAGTACAAAACGTTGGCAATTAAAGGGAAATTTTATAGAAGATAAAACTAAAGACGTAATATCTATAATGAAAAGACTTCTTTATAAAGCAAATTCGATAATTGATATCGGATGCAATACTGGTGAATTATTAGATTATGCAAAACGTTGTAATTGCATTACATATGGTATAGAATATTCTGAGTCTGGAGAAAAAATCTGTAAAGGCAAAGGGCATAATATGTTAAAAAGTTTAAAAGATATAGTTCATCCTGTAGATATTATAGTTGCATTTGATTTAATTGAGCATTTATATAATTTTAATGAATTTTTATATGACAGCTTTAACGCATTATCTCCTGAAGGGAACTTGGTTATTTTAACTGGTAATATAAATTCTCTACCTGCTAAATTACTTGGTAGTCACTGGTGGTATAACAGTTTTCCTGAGCATATTATATTTCCATCTATTAATCTATTATTTTCCTTACCAAATTGGGTTGTTGAAGATTATCGTTTTTGTTATAATTCGAATTCTCATATTAAACCTTTCACTAGAATTTTACTATCAAATCTCAAAAATATAGTTATGAAAAAATATTCAGGATCACCATCATTTTGGCCTGATCATTACATAATTATTTTAACCCGTAAAAAGGATCACAGTATAACGCTAATGAATAAAATATACTGAAGAAATAAAGTCGATATTTTTAATATGTATAGTTAAAATAACAGAAAGGCTGTAAATATATGTTCATAAATATAAAAAAATATATAACATCTAGACTAAATAAACTAGAAATTATTATTAATACACCTGGTGCTTATAAAGCACGAAAATCTGGGTGTTATTTAGAATTTTACGCTGTAGTATATAATATTTTTAGAAGAAGTATAAAACCTGAAACTATTATAGATATTGGAGCTAATAGAGGAATGTTTGTAAAATGTGCAAACTGTATTTTTCCTGAAGCTACTATTTATGCTTTTGAACCATTAAAAGAGCCTTATCATGAGCTATGTAAGCTTAAAAAGAAAATACCTAAGCTTGAGTGTTATAATATTGCAATAGGTGAGAAATCTGAGGAGATAACAATATATAAGAATAATTATGACTATTCAAGTTCTTTATTAGAAATGAACGACTTACATAAAAATGCCTTTCCTTATACAGCAGAATTAACAATGGAAAAAGTAGAAGTTAAAACGTTAGATAATGTATTATCAGGTAAAAATTTAGAAAAACCAATTTTAATGAAGATTGATGTTCAGGGATATGAAAAATTTGTATTAAATGGTTCTCAGGAAACACTAAAACATGTCAATTATGTTATTTGCGAATTATCTTTTTTTGAATTATACAAAGGTCAAGCATTATTCAATGATGTCTATAATATGTTTATTGAGTATGGTTTTAATTTTTTTGGTCAGCTAGGTGAACTCAGGCATCCGGAAACAGATCAAACATTACAAATTGATGCTTTCTTTATAAAGAATAATTTATAAAATAAATATAAATTTGCTATTTTTTATAGGAGTAACTGGTTATGAAATTTTTAAAATTACTATCTATACTCTGTTTTTGTTATTTACTACTTATATCAGGCAGATGTAGTGAAAAGGAATTTAAATTCTATGTCTCTAAAGATGGAAATGATGCATGGTCAGGTAAAATTCCTTCTCCTTCCTCTTCTGATGGTCCTTTTGCCACACTCGAAAGAGCAAGAGATGAAATAAGAAAACTTAAGAATGGTAAAGAAGTAAACATACCATTTACAGTTTATGTAAGAGATGGCACATATACAATTGAAAAAACTTTCTTACTGGAAAGTGAAGACTCTGGAACAGAAGATTACCCTATTACATATCAATCTTATGAAAACGAAAAACCTGTTCTCACAGGAAGCAAAACTGTCGCTGAATTCAAACCATATAAAGGAGAAATTTTACAATGTGATTTAAAGAAAAATAACTTTGATAAAATAATTTTCAAACAAATTTTTTTCTGTAATAAAAGACAAATAATAGCACGTTATCCAAATTTAGATGTCAAGGATCCTCATGGAGGCGTATGGGCATATATTGCATCTGTTGATACAGGTGGTGTAAAGGATCATTTTATATGCACAGATGATGTCATAAAAAAATGGACAAATTTAGAGCAATCAGAAATCTGCATATTTCCAGGATATGACTGGGCGTGGAATATTATCCCTATAAAATCGGCAAATCAGGAAAAATCTGAAATTATACTTACAAAAAACGCTTCGTATAATCTTCGTATTGGAGATCGATACTATGTTCGAAATCTTTTTGAAGAACTGGATAGTCCAGGCGAATGGTATGTGGATCGAAAAAATTCTGTACTTTACTTCTGGCCTACATCAGATATTGAAAAAGGAGAAGTTAGAATTCCTGTAACAGGAACTATTATCAATATAAAAAAATCAAAAAATATCATTTTCAGGGGTTTTACTATAGAAAATTGTGATGAAGATGCAATTTTAATACAGGACTGCTTAAACTGTAATATTACTAAAAGTATCATCAAAAACTGTGGTGGATGGGGTATAAAGATAGAAGGTGGCAAAAAATCTGGAGCTAATGGTAATGATATCTTTCAAACAGGTGGTGGAGGTATATCAGTCGATGGAGGAGATAGAAAAACCCTTGAACAAGCTGAAAACTACGCAGTTAATAATTATGTTCATCATACAGGAATTATAAACAAATGGTATTTTAGTACTGCAATCAGTTGTAGAGGGGTGGGTAATTTAGTAGCCCATAATCTTGTTCATGACACACCATATACTGGCATTGATTTCAGTGGGAATGAACATATTATAGAGTTTAACCATGTACATCATACTAACCTTGAGCAGTGTGACGGGGGATGCCTTTATTCCTGCACTTTTGACTGGACTCAAAGGGGAAATACTATAAGATATAATAGAATACACAATAGCGGAGGATTTGGAAAAACAGGAGGCATAAAAGATGGAAAATTCACTTATACTTACCCTCGATTTACCTGGGGCATTTATCTTGATGCCCCCAATAGTGGTCATTATGTTTATGGAAATATAATCTGGAATACACCTTTTGCTGCTATGGATAATCATGGAGGAAGGGACAATGTCTTTGAAAACAATATACTTATAGATTGCACTCCCTTTAGCCCTTTATGCCTTTCTCCTTCCTTTGCGTATTGGCCAACCATATGTAACAAACTTAAAGATAACTGTTATCCATATTCACCCTATTTAAAATTATATCCTGACCTTGCAGACTATTTAAATACGAAACCTGAATCTATGACTGGATTAAAATTCATAAGAAATATTGTTTATTATACAGAAGAAAAAAGTAAATCAATAAAGAAAAATTCTAAAGGTGAACAAATTATTTATCATTATAATACTTACAGAGAAGATTTTTCTAAAAATGAATTTGATTTCAATACAATTTATTGCCCCTCTGATATACAACTAAAAGTTAAATTCTCCTATGAGGGCGAAGGAAGTAAACTATTAACATGGAAAGACTGGAAAAATCTCAATGTTGATAAAGAATCGATCATTTCAGATCCTCTATTCATAGATATAAAAAACCATAATTTCCGATTAAAAGATGAATCACCTGCTTTAAAACTCGGCTTCAAACAGATTCCTTTAGATAAAATCGGCCTTTATGAGGATGAAGCACGAGCTACCTGGCCTGTAGTAGAATCTCCTGGTGCTGCTTCTCTTGGAGATTTTACTACTGAGAGATATTTTATAGTACCTGGATATGAAAAAAGAAAAGCAGAGGAATTTACTCTTAGAGATGGAGTAGGAAACTTTTTCTCAAAATTGCAAAAAAAACAGTCTGTAAAAATAGCTTATTTTGAAGGAGGTTTCAATCCTCAACATGGATGGAGACAGGGTGTAATAAACTGGCTAAAAGAAAAATATCCAGGAGCAGATATTACTGAAGTAGATGCATCTATATCTGGTTCTGCTCCTGGCTCTCTTTTTAGTATTTACCGTTTTAGCCATTATGTCCTGGAAAAAAAGCCTGATCTTGTATTTGTAGATTTCAGTATTGATGACTATAGAATTAATGCAGATATGGATACAATGTGGAAAGTCATAGAAGGTATGATAAGGCAGGCAAGAAAATCAAATCCTGAAATGGATATAATATTTCTCCATTCTTTTAATCCTGGAATGGAAAAAGACTATAAAGACAATTTATCTCCTGAAGCTGTTTCAGCCTACGAAAAAATAGCAGATTACTACGGTATCTCTTCTATTAATATGTCGTATAGAATAGGAAAAATGGTAAATGAAGGAAAAATTATTACAAAAGCAACCCAGGAAGAAGCAAAACAGATAAAAGATAAAATTATATTTACCTTTAACTATAGTCCAACTCCTGAAAGTAACACTATATATACACAGGTTATATTAGAAGGACTCGAAAAACTTTCGAAAAACTCAAAAGCAAAAATTTATATTTTGCCAGAACCTTTTAGAAAAGACAATATGGAAAGAGCAAAACTTGTTTCTATTTCTTCCTCTATAGTTTCAATGTTTGGTGAATGGAAAAAGATTTCTCCTTCTGATATTAATGGAAAAAATTTCTCTAAATATTTTGAAGAAATGTGGTGTACAGATAAACCAGGGGCAAAAATTACTCTGAAATTTAAAGGCACTGACGCAGGTATTTTCACAATACTTACTCCTGATACAGGAATAGTCAGAATTACTATAGATGGAAAAGAAATGGGAATAAAAAACTATATGAGTCTCTGGGCATCTCACTACCCACTTACTGCATTTAATATCGCCTCCGGCCTTGAAGACAAGGAACATACTGTTACAATAGAACTTCTCCCTGACCCGCCAGACAGGACTGATGCTATTGAGGAAGCGAAAAGGCTGAACAGATATAAGGCAGAGGATTTTCAAGGAGTGGCTCTTTATATAGGATGGATAAGGATTATTGGAGATTAATATCAACTACCAGCTGCTAGCCGCATTTCATGACTGAATAATTCAAGGAGAAAAAAAGTCAAAATCCCCTGATTGCCTGTGACCTGTCTGCAGAGCAGGGATTGTTCTGTCATTTGTCTTTTATTATTTCTTTTTTAAAAATCATTCTCCCCCATTTCAAGAATTCTCGCAACCTCTTTCCTCTCCATACCGGCAAGAAGCATCTTCCTGGCAGACTCAATCTTCCCTTCCAGCTTCCCTTCCAGCTTCCCTTCCTGTTTCCCTTCCAGTTTCCCTTTTTCCATGCCTTTTTCCATGCCTTTTTCCATGCCTTTTTCCATACCTTTTTCCATTCCCTCTTTCAAACCCTTGCTGTATCCATAACGTTCAAAAGTTGTTACATATGGCATTCCGCTCACCTCCTCAAATTTACTCATTTCTTCATAATAAATTTTCTCATATTCTTCCGGCAGATTTATTAACCAGTCGATAAATCTTAATAATTTTAGAGAATCTTTCCTGTTAAAAACAGATTTAGATAACACTATTTTCAGTGATAATTTCTTATCATTATCTTTCTTCACTTCAAGAAGTCTTATATATGTTTCCACTACTATAGCAAAAGGATTTTCGCTGTTTTTCAACTCATGGAGCCTGTCTTTATAATCTATTAATTTCACTACAGGATAATCAAATACGAGACTGAAAGGCCCCGCTTTGAATCTATAAGGACCGGGACGAAATCTTTTATCTTCATCTGTGAGAATAACCAGGCTTATAACCTCTTTATGATATCTGTCAAAAATTCTGTAATTATACATGTAGATACGTTCGGAAAATTTCTTTTCCCTTTTTCCCTGCACTTCTACATGACAGAGGCACCACCGTTCAGTACCATCTTTAAAATAAATTTTAACCAGCTTATCGGCAAATCTTTTCCCCGTTTCACCGGCTTTTACTATCTTTTCAAGCTCTTTATCCAGAAAGACTGGCTCTTTAGAAAAATCTATATCTTTATATAAATCATAAAAGAAAAACTCCATAAACTGAGGAAACAGTTCCTCCAGGATATCTTTCCACGCACTGTCTTCTAATTTATTATATCTTTTAACGGCCATTAATCAGTTCCTTTCACATTTTATTATAAATCTTTTTACTTATTTTGTCTATTTTTACAATGTACCTTTCTGTCTTCCTCCCATAATTTTTCAATGGCGATCTTCAAATTCATTTATACTGGACAGAGTTAATAATATCCACAGCATATGCATCTGAAGAAAATTTTCTATCATAAATTGATAGATTGAAATAAACTGAATATCTTCACAGACGAAAATTACCTATTATTAATAGCCAAAAAATATACAGCATAAACAAATCTGATGAAATACTGAAAGACTGAAGGTACTCTGAGGTCAGTCTCCTCCACCATGTTTTTTTTCTTCTCTCATTTTCAGTAATTTTATTACCATGGGATCGCGAGCAACTCTGCAGAGTTCTTTTAATGCCATTACTATTTCTTCTTCCTCTTTAAGCTCTTCCGGTATATCGTCAAAACTTTTTATCTCCAGATCACCGAGAAATAATTTGCCGGACTTCAAAAGTTCATCATCATCTATATCTTTCTTATTGGACTTATTCTGTAGAAGTAGCAGAAGCTCTTTATAAAAATTTAAGTGTAAATATTAACTGGATTTTATCAGGGGAAGGGAACAGGTTTACTGAAGAAAAAAACCATGTTATATCGGCTTCCACGGAAGAAGATGAACTTGTTCCCGAACTTAAAGAAATAGTCTATGATCTTAAAGGGACTACAGATAAAATCATAGAGCTGAATAAAAAATTTACTGCAAGAGAAGATAAAGTCATATACAGAATATCCTCTGACAGAGAAAAGAAAAAAAAATATCCTCTTACCGGCACTTCATCTCAGGAAAAGGACATGGAAAAAGAAGTCTTAAAAAATACTGTTTCATATCTTCAGGAAAAAGTTGAAGAACAGGATATAAGGATTAAAAAGCTGGAAAGAGATCTCAGGGAATATATAGGAAA